>JACCYD010000191.1 GCA_013696695.1 Deltaproteobacteria bacterium
ACTCCAAGCTCGCCACGTCGTGGAAGCACGTCCGCGAGGGCTGCAAGATCGACGTCATCAAGCAGATCAAGCACGTGATGCTCGTGCTCGGCCCGACGCCTGCGGGCGGACGCGCGGGCACCGGGCCGGCCCTGTTGATCGCGAACGGCACCATTCCCGAGGCCGATCTGTCCGAGTGCGTTGGCAAGCTCGTCGGCAAGGGCGGCGGCTCGGTGACCGGCAAGACGATCAACGGCCGCACCCTCTATCAGGTGAAGGAGGGCGCGCGCGCGATGTTCTTCGCATTCGGGCGCGCCGACACCGTGGTGCTGTCGAACAGCGAGGCCTACGTGCTCGAGGCGATCGGCCCCGGTAAGAAGGCGCTCGATCATCCCGAGCTCGCGGCGTGGCTCAAGCTGGTCGATCAGCGGCTGCCGCTGTGGGCGGTGGGGCGGGTCGACGATCGGGTCCGCAAAGGCCTGGTCGGGATCCTGCCGGGGCTCAAGGCCGGTCCGGCGGCGTTCGTCGGCTCGCTCGATCCCACGGACGGAGCCAAGGTCTCGCTCGGCGCGATCATGGCGTCGGGTGAGGATGCCTCGGAGCTGGAATCCTTCACGATTACCCAGAAGAAGTTCTTCGCGATGGCGGCCCAGAAGATGTCGCTCGGCAAGGTCGTGAACAAGGTGACGATCCAGTCCTCCGGGACGGTCGTTTACTTCCGCGCACCCCTCGATATGGCCGACGTCAACCAGCTGTTATCCGTGCTTGACGGAGGGGGCGTTGCCAAGCAGGATGCCCCGCCCTCGACAGGTTCCGGGGGCAGCGCAGCCCCGTAGAGAGACGTTTATGGCCAGCAAGAGCAAGAACACGAAGACCGCATCCAAGCCGAAGGCGACCTCCAAAGCACCTCCGAAGCCTGTTGTCGCGAAAGTCGCGAAGGCTCCGAAGGTTGCTGCCGGCCCGCAAAAGGCTCGCCACCCGCACAAGCGCGTGATCGAGAACCACACCTCGAAGGAATCGCTCGCGAAGTCGCTCGCCTCGGTGATCGCCCGTGGCGACGAGGACACCGATGCGCTCGAGGGTCGCCTCAAGCGCGCGTCGAACCAGCAGTTGCTCCGCCTGTCGCGCGTCACCGCGACGGTGACGAAGAAGTACGGTAGCCGCGACAAGATGATCGCGGCGATCGGCACGGCGCAGAACAAGTCCAAGGACAAGGACTTCCTGACCAAGCTCGAGAGCTACTCGCTGCCGCAGCTGCTGGATCTGGCCGCTGCCGCCGAGCGTGCCGCACGCGCCTGAGAGTTGATATGCGAGCGAAGCTGGCGATCGCGATCGTCACGCTTTGCACGCTGGTCGTCACGGCGGCCGCAGACGAAGATACCGTTCCACCGCCGCCACCGGCGCGCGGGACGCAGTTGATCAAGGCCACCGCCGTCTGGCGCTGGCAGATCACCACCGCGCCGACCATTCCGCGCGGTGTTGGGGCGATGGCTGCGACTGCCGGCGAGGTCGCCGCAGGTCGAGCCCGCGCGCCGTCTCCGGTGCTCGGCGAGCCCGGGCCGATCCCGGCGAGCTGGCCGTACGACGTCGCGGGTCTTGCGCCCGTCATTCCCAAGCCCGCCGACGGCCAGCGGATTGCGGCCGCGTTCGGAATCACCTCGTTCCAGATCTCCGACGCGGACGCCCGCATCTCGATGCTCGAGCTCCGGTTGCGTTATCGCGACGGCGTGGCGGCGTGGATCAACGGCGTCGAGGTGCTGCGTCAGGGGTTGCCGCGTGGCCCCACGAACACGCTCGCGCTGCGTCAACGCGGGCCGGAGTGGGAGACGTTCTACATCGCGGTCGCGCCGGGCTTGTTGCGACGCGGCGCGAACACGCTCGCAGTCGAGGTGCATCCGTCGGGGCGGCGCACTGCGCCGTCGCTGCTCGCCGATCTGATCGGGCGCAGCGATCGCGGCATCCTCCGCGGACCGGCGTTGGTCGAGACCACGCAGACCACCGCGACGATCGTCGTCGACACCGATCCCGATGTCGACGCCACCCTCGAGTGGGGAGCCGGCGAGGCACTGTCGACGATCCAGAAGAGTCCGCCGGGGCGCCGTCACGTGTTCGTGCTCGCGAACCTCTCACCCGACGCGCGGTTCTCGTATCGCGTGCGTGCCGGCTCGTCGCAATCGGCGAAGTACACCTTCTCGACGCTTCCGAAAGCCGGCGCCGAGATCCGGATCGGGATCTACGGCGACGTGCGCGGAGGCCACTCGATCCACCGCCGGTTGCTCGAGCGGATGCTCGCGGAGGGCCTCGACTTCGTCGTGGTCAGTGGCGACATGGTGACGCGCGGCTCCGATGAAGGTGACTGGCAGCAGTTCTTCGGGTTGACGCAGGATCTGCGCGCGCAGCTGCCGTACTACCCGGCGATCGGGAACCACGATCTCGGCATGTCGAACCCCGATGGCACGAGTCGCGCCGACAAGATGTTCTCGTTGCCACCGGCACCGTCGGGGCGCCCACCCGATTCGTACTGGTACAGCCGCGACGTCTCCGACATTCATCTGGTGTTCCTCGACTCGAACAACTACGACCGCGGCGACCAGGAGACCTGGCTCGAGGCGGACCTCGCCGCCGCCCGCAAGCGAGGCGTTCGTTCGATCGTCGTGATCACGCACGACGGCCCCTTCGCGCGCGGCTATCACGGCGGCAACACGCTCGCGCGTGCGCGCTACGTGCCGATCCTCGCGCGTCACAAGGTCGACCTCGTGATCTCCGGCCACGATCACATCTATCAGCGCGGCGAGCACCTCGGCCTTCGCTACCTGGTGAGCGGTGGCGGCGGCGCTCCGCTGTACGCGATCCGGTGCGGCGTGCCGGGCCGCCCGAAGTGCTCGATCGAGGACGGCATGCAGCACGTGGCGCGCGAGTACCACTACGCGGTGATGACCATCGGGAGAGACGTCGAGCTGTGTCCGCGGCGACCCGATGGATCGCTGCTCGAGAAGTGCGTGCGCTACCCGCTGGGAAAGCCATGACACCGGTGTCGTGACGGTGGCGAAACCGGCGAACTGGCCACGCGTAACCAGCTAACATCACAAGTGGAACTGGTGGCGCAGCACCTGCTGTAGCTCCGGGCATGAAGCTCGCCGTCATCTCC
Source organism: Deltaproteobacteria bacterium (assembly GCA_013696695.1). Classification (GTDB taxonomy): domain Bacteria; phylum Myxococcota_A; class Polyangia; order Haliangiales; family Haliangiaceae; genus JABFXX01. The sequence continues at coordinate 3,128 of JACCYD010000191.1, forward strand.
GCCTTGGTCCTTGGCCTGTCGTCGGTCGCCGTCGCGCAGCCCGGCCTGACGCCGGTGCAGGAGCCGGATCGCGAGCTGCCGCAACCGGCGCCATCGCGCCCGCCCGCGCCGGTCTACTACCAGTACGAGCAGCCGATGCCGGCGCCGATCATGGTCGTGCCGAACCCGGTGAAGAGCGAAGGCACCGCGACGATGCTCGCGCTCGGTACCACCGCGGCAGGCTTCGTGCTGATGGCGGCCGGAGGCCAGTCGGGTGGTGACGGCGCGATCACGATGGGCCTGTTGACGCTGTTGGTCGGTCCGTCGGCCGGACACATCTACGCCGGCGAGAGCGGGCACGCGGTCGGCATGACGCTGGTGCGCGGCGCGGCGCTCGTCGCGTTCGTTGCTGGGGTGATCAAATCGACGATGGTGTACGGAATCGACTGCGTCGACTGCGAGAGCTCCAACAGTGGCGATCGCGATAACGCCGGAACGCTGATGTGGGTCGGTGGGTTGTCGTTCATCGCCGCGTCGGTCTACGACATTATCGATGCACCGCGCGCCGCACGCCGCCGCAACGCGAAGGAGCGCTCGTACATGGTGCAGCCGATGTTCGTGCAGGCACCGGGTGGCGCGGTGCCCGCGGTGGGCCTCGGCGGCAAGTTCTAAAGGTCGCTATCCCTGCAGCAGCGATAGCAGATCGTTTGTTGTCAACTTCGCTCCGACGTTGGTGCCGGCGAGGATGTTCGCGACCAGCGCCCGCTTGTCCTTGTGGAGCGCGAGGATCTGGTCCTCGATCGTTCCGCGCGCGATCAGGCGATACACGGTGACGGGCTTGTGCTGGCCGATCCGGTGCGCGCGATCGGTGGCCTGATCTTCGACGGCGGGGTTCCACCACGGATCGAGGTGCAGCACGTAATCGGCGCCGGTGAGGTTGATGCCCTGGCCACCGGCCTTGAGCGAGATCAAGAACGCGTCGCCGGTGCCCGCCTGGAACTGACCGACCAGCCGCTTGCGCTCCTTCGCGGGCGTGGCGCCGTCGAGGTAGAGCATCGAGAAGCCGGCGTCGGCGAGCGCTGCCCGCACGAGTGCGAGGTGCGACGTGAACTGGCTGAACACCAGCGCGCGATGGCCGGATTCGCGCAGCTCCTCGAGGAGCTCGACGGCGCGCGCGAGCTTCGCCGACGGTAGCGTCGACACCGGATCGTAGAGCTTCGGATGGCACGCGAGCAGACGTAGCCGCGTGATCGCTGCGAGCACCTGGAACCGGCGCCGCTCGTCGCGCACGCCCTCGCCCTTGGCCGCGAGCTCGGCGAGCGCGGCGATCCGCGCATCCTCGTAGAGCGCCCGTTCCTCGTCGGAGAGCGCGACCGAGACCTCGATCTCGGTGCGCGCCGGGAGCTCGCGCGCGACCTCCTGCTTGGTGCGGCGGAGCAAGAACGGCGACAGCACGCGGGTCAGCGAGGCCTGCGCGTTGGCGTCCCGCTGACGCTCGATCGGGATCGCAAAACGCTCGCGGAACTGATCCCAACTGCCGAACAGCCCGGGGAACACGATCGAGAACAAGCTCCACAGCTCGCCGAGATGATTCTCGAACGGCGTGCCGGAGAGACCGATGCGGAACTCCGCCTGCAGCGTGCGAGCCGCGCGTGCGCGCTGGGTGGCGTGGTTCTTGAGCGCCTGCGCCTCGTCGAACACCGCCGTCGAGAACGCGATCCCGGCGAGCTTCTCGGCATCGCGTACGAGCACGCCGTAGCTCGCGATCACGACATCACCGGGCGCTAACCCGATCAGCTTGTTGTGGCGATCCGTTTCGGTGAACACCACCGGGCGCAACGACGGCGCGAACCGCTCGAGCTCGTCGACCCAGTTGTGGATCACCGACGTCGGCGCGAGCACGAGGGCAGGGCCGCGTTTCGATCTGTCCAGCAGTACCGCGATCGCCTGCACCGTCTTGCCGAGCCCCATGTCATCCGCGAGCACCGCACCGGCGCCCCACGCGGCGACGCGGGTCAGCCACGCGTGGCCTTCGATCTGATAGTCGCGCAACTTCGCGCGCAGCGTTTTCGGCGGCTTCGGCCGCAGCTTGTGCGACTTGACCAGGTTGTCCGCGAGGTGCGTCCACGAGGCGACGGCCTCGACCTTCGCGCCGGCTTGCTCGAGCGCGCGGATCGCGGGTACCGCACCGGCCGAGAGCTCGAGCTGATCGCGAATTCGATAGGTCTGATCGGCGACGCTCTGCAGCCGCTGCCGCAACTGATCCGACAGCTCGACCCAGCGATTCGCATCGACGCGCACGAACCGTTGCTGGCGGCGCACGGCATCGAGCAAGATCGCGAGCTCGATGCGGCCCGCATCGACCTTGACGTCGCCGGTGATGTTGAACCAGTCCTTCTTGCGCTCGACCTTGACGCGCAGCTTGTCCACCCCCGCGGGGGTGCCAC
>JACCYD010000223.1 GCA_013696695.1 Deltaproteobacteria bacterium
ATCGTGTTCGGTCCGACGTCGTCGCGAATCGTCGCGAGCATCCGCAGGGGAATCTTCGCGCCCGACGGTGTATCGACCACGGTGTTCTTGATCGCATCCAGGTCGGCGCGTGCGTCGTCGCGGTAGCGCACGACGACATCGTAGGTGCGCTGATTCTCCAGCATCTGCGTCACCTTCGTGCCCGCGTACGCGGTCTCGATGGTCTCGGCGAGTGCTCCCGCGCGAAGGCCGTACCGCGCGATCGCCTCGCGGTCGAACTTGATCGTCAGCTGCGGAACATCGACCTGTTGCTCGAGGGAGAGATCGACGATGCCATCGATGTCCTTCATCGCTCGCTCGATCGCGGATGCCGACGCTCGGAGCTGCGTCAGATCGTCACCGAACACCTTGATCGCGATGCTCGCGCGGGTGCCCGAGAGCATGTGGTCGATCCGGTGTGCGATCGGCCCGCCGATCGTGCATACGACGCCCGGCACGGCGGTCAGCTTCTGCCGCAACTCCGCAAGGAATTCCTCCTTCGAGCGCTCGGTCGAAGTAAGGCGCACGTCGATCTCGGCCGCGTTGACGTCTTGTGCATGCTCGTCGAGCTCGGCTCGGCCGGTTCGGCGCGCCGTGGAGACGACCTCCGGGAAGGCCAGCAGGATTTCCTCGACCCGGCGGCCAAGCCGATCGGATTCCTGCAACGAGGTTCCTGGTAGCGTCACCGCGCTGACGGTCAAGGCGCCTTCATTGAACTCCGGGAGGAACGTTCGGCCGAGGAACGGCACGAGGGCGATCGCTCCGGCGAGGAGCGCGCCCGCCGAGATCGCGACCAGCTTCGGGTGAGCGATGGAGCGAACGAGCAGCGGTCGATAGGCGCGTTTGAGATGGCGCACGACGAACGAGTCACCGTGCCCGAGCGACTTGGCGCGCGGCAACACGTACGCGCACAGCGCGGGAGTCACGGTCATCGCGACGAGAAGCGAGGCGAAGATCGCGACCAGATAGGCGTAGCCGAGGGGCGCGAGGAGTCGGCCCTCGACACCCGAGAGGAAGAACAACGGGACGAACACGAGCATCACGATCAACGTCGCGAACACGATCGATCCGCGGATCTCCCGCGACGCTTCGAACACGACGTCTGTCGCGACTCGCCTCTGGTCCTCGGGCAAGGATCGATTCTCGCGAAGTCTCCGGAACACATTCTCGACGTCGATGATCGCGTCGTCGACGAGCGCACCGATCGCGATCGTGAGGCCGCCCAACGTCATCGTGTTGATCGTGACGCCTCGCCAGTCGAGCACGATGATCGCGACGAGCAGCGAGAGCGGGATCGAGACGAGCGAGATCAGCGTCGTCCGCAGATCGAAGAGGAACAGGAAGAGGATGATCGCGACGAGGATCGCCCCGTCACGGAGCGACAGCGCGACGTTGCCAACCGCTGTCTCGATGAAGTCCGCCTGCCGTACCTTGTTGCGTTCGATCTGCATGCCCTCCGGGAGCGTCTTCTGGATCGCATCCAGCTCGCGGTCGATGCGAGCGGTCAGCTCCAGCGTGTTCGCGCCGGGCTGCTTCTGGATCGCGATCACCACGGCGCGGGTTCCGTTGGAGGATCCCTCGCCGCGCTGGATGCTCGGACCGATCTCGACCTTCGAGACCTGCCCGACGACGATCGGCGATCCGTCGCGCACTTCGATCACGGCACGATCGATGTCCTCCGTTGACGCGATCCGACCGACGCCGCGGATCAGCGACTCCTGACCACCGCGCACGAAGAATCCGCCGGTCGAGTTCTGGTTGGATTCTTCGAGAGCCTTCTCGACCTGCGCGAGCGTTACGTTGAACGCGCGAAGCAGATCTGGATCCACGCGAACTTGATATTGACGAACACCGCCGCCGATCGGCACGACCTGCGCGACACCGGGCAGCGCCAGCAAGCGGCGACGGAGCACCCAGTCCGCGGTGTCACGGACCTCCATGGGCTCGTGCCGATCGCTTCGAATCGCGATGAACAGGATCTCCCCCATGATCGACGAGATCGGCGCGAGGGTCGGCGGGCTGACGTCCGGGGGGAGCTGTGCGGCGACGAGCTGCAACTTCTCGTTGACGATCTGGCGCGCGATGTAGATATCGGTCCCCCAGTCGAACTCGACCCATACGATCGAGATCCCGATGCCCGATGACGAACGAACGCGTCGCACGCCGGTCGAGCCGTTGACTGCGGACTCGATCGGGAACGTCACGAGCGTCTCGACCTCCTGCGGGGCGAGACCGTGCGCTTCCGTGACGACCGTGACCGTCGGCGCGGTGAGATCCGGGAACACGTCGACCGGCGATCGAAGCGTCGTGACCGTCCCGTAGACCAGGAGCCCGAACGAGACGATCACCACCAGCAGGCGGTTCGCGATCGACCAGTGGATGATGCGATCCATCGGCGACTCAGTGCGCGTGCCCGTGAGCCGGCGCGGCGCCCGACGCCGACGCGAGCTTGATCTCGTACGCACCCTTGGTGACGACACGCTCGCCCACGGCGACGCCCTCTCGCACTTCGATCCACCCGTTCGAGCGAATCCCGAGACGCAGCGGGCGACGCTCGAACGCCTCGCCTTCCACCATCACGTACGCGACCGATCGGCCGCCGTCCTCGACGATCGCCACCTCGGGAATCGCGAGCGCCTTGCGAGGGGTGCCGGTCGCGATC
>JACCYD010000231.1 GCA_013696695.1 Deltaproteobacteria bacterium
CGTCGGGATCGCGCAGGAGATTCGCCACCGGCGCCGCTTCGCGCTGGCCGCGGATCTCGCGCCACGCCTTCGCAGCGCTCCAGCGCACCGTCGCATCGGCATCCGCCATCGCCGTGCTCAGCACTTCGTTGCCGCCGAGGTTGGCGAGCAACTCGACCGCGCGAACGATCGCCAGCTTCGCTTCGGTGTCGAGGTCGGTACGTTTGATCGACGCGCGCAGCGAGGGCAGCGCGGTGAACGTCGTCGAGGCGCCGAGGAAGTCGGCCGCGTTGCGAACTTGATGAGACGTGCCGGTCACGAGCTCGCCCTTGAACTGCGCGGCCAGCTGGCCGGCGAGGCTCGGGCGCTTCGCGATCCACCAGGCCGCGACCTCGCGGACCTTGTAGCTGGTGTGATCGGTGAGGCCGACGATCATCGTCGCGCACTCGCCGCACACCAGCGACTCCGCACGTTCGACCTCGGCGATGATGGCATCGACCGACGTCGAGCTGATCGCGTCGTGAATCTTGGCGGCGCCGCCACCCTTGCCTGCCATCGCAGGCCCACCGGCTCCGAGGATAAACGCCACCGCAGCGAGCTTGAGCTTGAAGTTCTTCATCGTGCTTCTCCTGTTTGCGCTGGCTGGGGTTAGTAGATGGCGAGGCCGGGGTTGTTCTCGCGAGCGTAGAAGTTCACGCCCATGTCAGCCGCGAGGATGAACAGGTAGTACTGGTCTGCCGTGATGTCGGTGCGGCCCTGCTCCGCGAGGTGGCCGGTGCCGGCGAACGCGCGCTCTGAAGTCTGCGCCGGGAACTGGACGACCGGGTTCAGCTTCTTGATGACCGCCGAACCGCGGGCGTCCTGCGGGTTCATGTACGTCTTGAAGGTGCCGCTGATGACGAGGTTGCCTTCTTCGATGGCTTCCATGTCCGGGCCCGCCATCGTGATGTACGACGCCGGCCACTGGCCGAGGTCGATGCTGCCCGCCTGGAGGTTCAGCATGCGGCCGGTGAGGTCGAAGCCGATGGTCACGAAGTCGCCGGTGACCGGGTCGGTGATCGTGTAGCCGCCGAGACCTGCGATGGCCGGGCTGGTGTCGCTGTGGCACTCGACGCACGCGGTGTTGAACACCGGCTGCATCGCGACATCCCAGGCGACGCCGGTGATGGTGTCGCGCGTGAGGGTGCCGAGCTGCTGGCGCTGGTCGCGCGACCGCGTGCTCTGCATGTCGGTGGCGCCGATGGCGAACGCTTGCAGCTGCCCCGGGTTGACGACCGTGGTGAGCGCGCGATCCTCGTGGCAACCACCACACACGCGGGCTTCACCCTTGCGAGCCGAGAACCACACGGGCTCGTTCTGGATCGACATCCCGAACTTGTCGACGGCCTGGAGGTGGAGCGGCACGTTCGCCGGTACCTTCGCGAGCCACGAGCCGTCGTTGGCGAGCGGCGCCACGCCGAGGTTGGCCTGGCCTTCGAACATCGTGGTGCCGAACATCTCGGGGAAGCCTTCTTCCGACGAGAAACCCTCCATCGCGCGGATGCCGTAGATCTGGCCCTGCGCGAACTGCGCGATCGTCGTGTCGTAGGCGTTGAGCGAACCGATCAGCGCGGCGTTGCCGAGCTCGTTGTCGATCGCCGACGCGATGACCGGCGGCGCGGTGCGCGTCTGCAGCGGGCGCGCGAAGATGTCCCACATCTCGGGGTCGTCGAGGATCGGCAGGCGCGTACCGCGCGCGCTGTCGAACAGGTAGATGCCGAAGTTCGCCGACAGACCGGCGGCGCCGAGCACACCCGACTCGACCGGGCCATCGGACCACGAGACGACGATGTCGGGCTTGTCCTTCGCGTTGAGCGGGAACGCGTCGTAGTAACGACCGACCGTCTCGGCCGACGGGACGCGATCGCGCGGCACGTCGGGCGTGAGCAGGTGGTACGTGGCGCGCGCTTCGGTCTGCTGCGAACCGGCGCTGACGTTGCCGTCGTCGTCGGTGGCGACCGTGCCGAGGCGGATGTCGATCAGCGCACCGGACTGGATCGTGCGATCGCGCGAGGTGGCGATCGCGATGTAGCGACCAGCGCTGACTTCCTGCGCCTTGAGCGTCGAGTTCGAGGCGCCGGTGCCTTCCTTACCGAAGCCCTCGCGGAGGTCGGTGAAGTCCGGGTTCATGTACATCAGGTGGCCGGCGTTCTCGGGGCCGAGGTGGTCCCACTGGGTCAGCATGATGCGACCGTCGGAGACCAGCGTCGGGAACGTGCGGTGCGAGAGGTTGCGCGGGCCGAGCTCCTCGAGCGTGCCATCGCGGTTGATGCGACCGACCTGCAGCGTGGTGCCGCGCTCGTACTCGTCGACGTGCTGCTTGGACTCGAACGGCTGGCCGGCGGCGTCGAGCTCCGTCACCACCGAGTTGGTGGTGAACATGATCTTGTTGCCGGGCAGCCAGATCGGGCTGACGTAATCGCGACCCGGGTCGGTCGGGACGACGTCGACCTCGCCGCTGGACAGCGTCAGCACGTAGAGGCCGTAGTGCGAGGTCGTCGACGTGCGGGCCGAGATCACGATCTCGTTCGCGTCGAACGAGATGTCGTAGCCCGAGATGTCGACATCCTGAAACATCGCGCCATCGGGACCGCTCATCAGCGCATCGGTCGGGAACAGCGTCTCCTTGGTACCGTCGGCCGTCGGCGGCGTCAGCTTGACCAGGCGCGCACCGGCGCCCGACGGGGCGCGCGGCACGTACGACGTGTACTGGAAGATGTCGCCCATATCGTTGCGGGCCGGACGCTGGAGCACGACGAGCGAGTCGATGTTTCCGAGCGGGCCCGGGTTGTCTTCACCACCGCAAGCCGGAGCGCCGAGCAACGAGACTCCGAGGAGTAGGTGCTTGATCTTCAAAGTGACCTCCACGATGAGGACCCTTAGTACAAGCTCCGCGCCAATCCGAGGCCATTGATATTCCTCGGCTTGTTTCGGGAGTCGGATGGGCACGCGCCCCCGATCGAGATGGCTTTGGGGGCGCGTGGCCCCTAGAGCAGCTTCTTCAGATCGTGGAGCAGCTGGAGGGC
>JACCYD010000234.1 GCA_013696695.1 Deltaproteobacteria bacterium
GGGCGAGACCCCGAGCGCGGGGAGGGAGCAGAACGTTCGCGCTCTCGTCAGTCCGAGCTCCACGAGCGTCACACCAGCAGTTCGGTCCGCCTTCCGCGGTTCGCCTTCCGGGTCCGCGGTGGTCCGCTTTCCGCGTTCCGCGTCCGCTTTCCGCGTCCGCCGTCCGCCTTCCGCCTTCCGCCTTCCGCGGTCGGCTTCCGCCTTCCGCGTCCGCCGTCCGCCGCCCGTCGCCGCTTCCGTCGCCGCTTCCGTCGCCTACGACCCGCCGAGCTCGTCGAGGAACTGCTGCGCGTCAGCGAACGCCGGATCCTCGCGCAGCGCCTTCTTCGCCCACAGCTCGGCCTTCGCGCGATTGCCACGCGCGTGCTCGATCTTGGCTTCCCACAGCAGCGCCATCGGCCGCGTCACCGGCGATGGATTGTCCATCAGCGTGATCGCGCGCAGCGGCTTGAGCGCGAGCTCGTAATCACCGATCTCGGTGGCGAGCTGCGCCAGCTCGGCGGCGACCTCGGCGTTCTTGCGATCGACATCGAACGCCTTCTTCAGCCAGTTGAGCTGACCGTCCTTGTCGTTCTGCATCGCAGCGACCCGAGCCATCCGTTGCTGCAACACGGCGAGCTCGGGTGTGCGCTTCTTCTGCGCCTGGATCGCAGCTTCGAGCGTGCGGCTCGCATCGTCGAGCTTCTCCGAGGTGATCAGCACGTCGACGTTGAGCATCAACGCAGCGTGATCGTCGGGTTGCAGCTCGAGGGCGCGGGCCGCTGGCGTCTGCGCGCCCTCGGCATCCTGCAGCTGATAGAGCAGCAGCTCGGCAGCGCGCTTGTAGTTCGCGTAGCGCACCGCAGGATCGGTGCCGTGGTCGGCATCGGCGGTGAGCACGCCTGCGAGCAGCCGGAATTCACCGGCCGCTTCGTAGATCTCGCGCAGCTTGTCGCGAAGGATCTCCACGGCGGGTTGCGCCTGGTGCACGAACTCGAGCACAGGCACCGCATCGGCAGGTCGGTTGGAGTTGGTCGATGCCAAGGCGGCGCGCATCGCGGCGGTGACCTGAGCTTCCTCGGTGGTGATGTACGCGAGGCGCGTGGCAGCGGCGGCGACGCCGTCCCAGTGCTGGATCGCCTCGTCGAGGTCGCACAACATGTACAGCGGCTCGGCATCGCGTGGATCGCGCTCGATCCAGGTGACGAGGAATCCGCGACCGCGCTCCATCTCGTTGTGCGTGGTCAGGACCTGCGCGAGACGTAGCGTCGCGGTGCGCTCGGTCACCATGTCGCCATCGCGCTCGGCACGGCTGCGCAGGCGCTCGAGACCGTTGATCAGGGCCTCGGAGCGATCCTTGTCGAGCTCGTAGGCTTCGGTCAGATCGGAAACGGCGGATGCGTCGTCGCCGAGCTGCTGGCGGAACGACGAGCGCAGCAGCAACAACGAGACACGACCCGGTCCCTTGACCGTGGTTAGCGCCTCGCCGATCGCGCGTTGCGCGGCATCGAGCTCACCTGCGGCAGCCAATGCCGCGGCATGATCGGTGACCAGCTCCGGCACGTTCGGGGCACGCTGCCGCGCCTTGCGGAGCACCTCGGCGGCCTTCAAGGGCTGACCGAGGAAGCCGGAGTACGTCGACGCGGCTTCGCGTAGGCGCTGGACGGCGGCGTCGTCATCGGTCATCCGCTCGGCGTCGCGGGTCATCAGCTCGGCAAGCTCGGACCACAGCTCGCGATCGCGATACCACTGCTCGAGGCGATCGTGGATCGCCTTGTCATCCGGGGCAGAGCCGTGCGCGAGCTCGAGCGTGCGCTGCACGCCCTTCATGTCGCCGGCGGCTTCCCACATCGTGGCAAGCTTGCCGGCGAGGGCAGGGGCCCGCTCCGGCGTCTCCACCGCGAGCAAGCGCTCCATCAATACGGCGCCCTCGCGAGGGTTGTCGTTCTCGCTGAGTAGCGCGACGACGCGACGCAAGATCTCGCGATCGTCGGAGGCGACGATCAGCGCCGCGCGATAGACGCGGACCGCGTCGGGCGAGCCGGTCTTCTCGAGCAGATCACCGAGCCGCACCGCGACATCGACCGTCGAGTCACGATGACCGCGCCGCTGCGCGTCCTCGAAGCGCGACCACAGGAACTCCGCGATGCCATCGTCGTCGCCGAGGTTGCGCAGCGTGGCTTCGTAGAGCTCCGCGGCCTCGAGGTTATCCGGATCGTCCGAGAGCGCGTCGCGCAACACGTCGAGCGCGTCGTGGAACCGCTTGAGGTTCTCGATCAGGAACTTGGCGTGCTCGAGGCGCAGCGCGTTGCGCTCCGCGGGGGTGATCAGCGCGGGTAGCGTCGACGAGATCACGCTGCCGAGCCGATCGCCGTCACCGGTCTCGCGATAGATCGAGAGCAGCGGCTGCCAGACCGCGCGATCTGCCGGGCTTCGCTCGCGCAAGAACTCGTAGACGTCCGCGGCGAGATCGACGCGGCGATGCGCGAGTGCGCGG
>JACCYD010000247.1 GCA_013696695.1 Deltaproteobacteria bacterium
CGATCGCCATCGACCCGAGCCTGACCGACCACCACGACGTGCGTTGCCCAATCCGATCCGGACTGCGCGTGGTTGTAGGTCGACTCGCTCGCGATGAAGTGGAGCTCCCCGTCGCGCACGCCGAGCACGGTCGGGGTCGCCTCGGTGAACGGAACCTTCGTGGCGAGCTGTGCGACCAACGCCGCCTCGATCTCGGCGCGCGCCGGAAGCGCGGTCCACGTGGCATGGAAGGTCTCCCAGTCGAGCACGCCCCATCCTATCGCCATGGCACCATCGAGCAGCCGATGGAATTCACCTGGCCGCGGTTCGAGGCTCGCCAACCGCTCCCCGACGGGCGCACGTGGACAGCCGAGCTCGACAGCTACGACCAGTATCGCGAGGATTGCTATTACCTCGTCACGATCTACGACGCCGCGCGAGCCGACACGATCATGGTCAGGGTCGGGCTCGAGTTTGCCGGCGACGACTGGATGCGCGACGACTTCATCGTCGAGGTGCGCAAGCGGATCGCGGAGGTCGCCGTCACGGGCAAGACCAACACGCCGCACGGCGGCTAGCTCACCAGTACGTCGAAGGCGATCCGGCGCACACCGAGCTCGAGCGCAAGATCGTCGAGCTACTCGCGAAGGGTTAGTCCTCGCGGGTCTGGACGCGGTTCGCGCGAGCCAGCAAGTCATCGCCGAGGGCTTGCGCAGCCACCAGTGCGAGCTCGCGATCCCCGTAGGTCTCGAGCAGCCCCTCGTACATCGCTTCGATGATCTCGCCGATCGAAAGCTGAATGGTTCGCATGCCTGGGGGAGACATCAAGTCGCGTGCCATGGGGGCTCGCGAGTCATTTCGATCACCTGATCGATCGCTGGGCGGTGGGTGGCGGGTACGGTGATCACCACCTGGCGACTCCAGTGATCAGGTCGCAGTAGGATGAACCGTGATCGCCGTCGAACGCGCCAGCGCTCCCACCGCCGAGGTCCGAACGCTCGTCAGCGAGCTCGAGACCGTCCTGTCGGCAAACTATCCACCGGAGCAGCGGCACGGGCTGTCGCTCGACGCGATCTTCCAGCCGCACATCCGGTTCTTCGTGGCGAGGGTCGACGGTGAAGCGGTCGGCTGCGGCGGCGTCGCGTTGTTCGCCGATTTCGCCGAGGTCAAGCGCATGTACGTTCGCGAGGCCGCGCGCGGCCGCGGCGTGGCGGATGCGATTCTCGACGAGCTCGCGTCGGCTGCACGGGAGGCCGGGCATACGCTGCTGCGCCTCGAGACCGGAACCCACCAGCTCGCGGCGATCGCGTTCTACGAGCGGGCGAGATTTGTTCGCTGCGCGGCGTTCGGCGACTACGCCGCGATGTCGTCGCAGGCGGTCGCGACCAGCGTGTTCTTCGAGAGACGAATCTGAGCATCGCGGCACGTCCGCTGCACCTACGACGGTGATGCCGAACAAGAACAATAACCAGAAGAGCCAAAATCACCCCCAGAAGCAATCGGAGCGCGATCGCGAGCAGCAACGTAACGAACGGATTCCACAGCGCGGCAACGACCTGCCCGACGTGGAAGGCGAGATCGGCCACAAGCACGATCAAGCGGAAAACCACGAATAACTCCTGTGGCATCGGCAGACCTTCATGGGTCCGCACCGCACACGTCGCGGGTGGCGTTGATCCTGATCGACGTCATCAACGCGATGGATTTTCCAGGCGGCCGCAAGCTCGCAAAGCATGCGTTGCCGGCGGCGAAGCGCATCGTCGCGCTGAAGCGGCGCGCCCGCGCGGCCGGTGTGCCCACGGTCTATGCGAATGACAACTACGGTCGTTGGCGCAGCGATGTTCGAACGACGCTCCAGAACGCGTGCGGGGAGGACATGCCCGGCCGGGACGTCGCGCTGCTGCTCGCCCCCGACGAGGAAGATTACTTCGTGCTCAAGCCGAAGCACTCGGCGTTCTACGGCACGACGCTCGAGCTGCTGCTGTCGTACTTCGGCTGCGATCGCGTGGTGCTGGTCGGATTCGCCGGCGACAGCTGCGTACGGTTCACGGCGCAGGACGCGTTCCTGCGCGACCTCGAGGTCACGATCGCGAGCGACTGCATCGCCTCGGAGGAGGTTCGTTCCGATCGCGAAGCGATCGCGTACATGCGATCGCAGCTCGACGCCGTGATCCGACCGAGCGCGCGCATCGACTTCCGTGCCTTGAAACGCGCGAGACCGTGACTCAGGACAACAGCATCGCCGCAGCGCCGGCGATGGCGCAGGCGATCGCGGTGGCCGCACCGAGCGTCCGTCGCAAGATCGGCGCGACCGAAGGTCGGGCGAGCGGCTCGATGCCCTGACGCAGCGTGAACAACCGACGACGCGTGCGCGTGGCCACGAGGGTGGCGCGGACTTCTTCGAGCGTCGGCCGACACAGCGGCTCCTTCGCGAGCATCGCGATCAGGAGTTGCGCGAGCGGCTTGGGAATGTCGCGCCACAGCAGGGCCGGATCCGGTGGTGCCGCATGAAGGTGGCGGCGCGCCAGGTCGACGCCGGTGGTGCCGGCGAACGGCGACTGGCCGAGCAGACAGAGATAGGTGAGCACGCCGAGAGAATAGAGATCGGTGGCGGGCGTGATCGGGGCGCCGAGTACCTGCTCGGGCGCGACGTAGCTCAGCGTTCCCGCGATCATGCCGTGGAACGGATCGTCCTCGCCGAGCAGATGGGCGAAGCCCCAGTCGAGGAGCTTGGTACGCGTGCCGAGCGGGTGGGCTTGCTCGAGGACGAACACGTTATCGGGCTTGAGATCGCGATGGATGACCCCCGCCTCGTGAGCGACCGCGAGCACGTCGCAGAGATCGATCAGGACGTCGATGGCGCGGCGCCGGTCGAGCGCGCCGCGTTCGATCAGCTGGATCAGCGTCTCGCCTCGCAAGCGCTCCATCACCAGGTACGGCCGATCCTCGTGCGTGCCGGTGGCAAACACGTCGGGCATCGACGGGTGATCGATCAGCTGCACCACCCGCGCTTCGCGCAAGAACACCTTCGCGCCGAGCGAGGTGCCATCGAGCGGCGTGTGAGAGAGCTTGAGGGCCGCACGCTTTCCGAACTCGCGGTGAGTCACCGCGTAGACCGCACCCATGCCGCCGCGGCCGAGCTCGCACCCGAGCTGCCAGTCGCCGACCAAGCTCGGCTGCGTCTGGGTCCGGGCGCGCATCGGCACGGGCGTCGGGCGCGGAATCGGTGGCGGCGTGGTGTGACGGCGTGGTCTCTCGATCAATCGCGAGAGCTCGCTGGTCACGTCCTCGAACGACTCCGGTACGGTCGTCGTCAGCTCGAGCGGCAGGTCGATGACCAGGCGCGGGATCGACAGCCTGCGTGAGCGAGGCAACCGCGCGAGCGGCGTCAGCGGCGGCAACTTGGTGCCAGCGGCCGCGGCGATCGACGGCAGGATGGCAGCCGTCGCACGACGCGTGCGCCGATTCGCGCCTCGTCGCGATCCGGCAGTTAGCTCGTGCATGGCTGGCGTGTCGTGCACGAAGCGGACCGGTAGCGGGAGCGGACCTGTCGGGCGCGAAGTCCTGCGGCTCTCCGACGTTGCGGCGGGATCTGGGGGTGCCAGGCGGTGTGCGCTTGCGAGACGCAGTTGCGAGAATGTCGTGGCGGAGCACAGTCGACCAAGTACATACAATCACCGCACATGCTCCGAGTCGTCATCGTTCTCGCCCTCGCCCTCGGCTGTGGCAGCAAGCCCGAGCTCCTGGCCGCGGATCTCGCCGCCGAGCGCTTCACCGTGCGCGGCAAGGTCACCGCCATCGACGGCACCAGGCTCGACATCTCTCACGAGTACATGCCGAAGATCCGCACCATCGACGGCACGATCGAGGACATGATTCCGATGACGATGGGCTTCGCAGCCACGACGTCCGCACCGGCCGCCGGGATCGCCATCGGCGATGCGGTGAAGATCGAGTTCACGATCCACTACGGCACGTCGGCGCCGCTGCGACTGATCTCGATCGAGAAGCTACCCGCCGGTACCAAGCTCGAACTGTCGAAGTGATCAGCATCAGCAAGGTTCGCAGCACAGATCGAGTGAAGGAAGCTCGCGGCGTTACTGGTACGGCACTGGCACCTCGTCGAGATCATGCAGGTACAGATCAGACACGACGAGAATGTTAGGGGCGATAAGAACGGTTGGATCGAAGACACCGTCAAGGGTGCGCTCGAACGCTACGGTGAGCAGATCACCACGGTCGAGGTTCATCTGGCAGACGAGGACGGACCGAAGAACTCCGACGGCGCGATCCGCTGTTCGCTCGAGGTACGTGCCGCCGGCTTCAAGCCCATGGCGGCGACGGCCCACGCGAACGACGTCGGGACGGCGCTCGAGGCTGCACTCGGCAAGATCGAGCGGCACCTGGAGAGTCTGCTCGGGCGGGTGCGCAACGTTCACTCGAACCCGCTGTAAGTCCACGATCATCCCGGGCGAAGCCGGTTGATCCGACAGGACATGCGATCGTGATCGCATGTTCGTCGACCTCCCACTCGCTCGCCGCCTGGAACGCGCCGAAGGCACCATCGGCGCGTCGTTCGTCCGCGCGCGGTCGGCGCCGACGACGTCCGCCGCGCGCGAGATCGGTGGTGCGATCGCGGTCTTCGACGGCCTCGAATCGCC
>JACCYD010000255.1 GCA_013696695.1 Deltaproteobacteria bacterium
AGCATCCGCCCACGCTCAAGAACTACATCATCGTGTTGCGCGGCGGTGGTGCTGTATCGACGTGCACCGACGACGCGCGAGAGAACGACGACACCCCGGCGGAGGCCCGCCCGACCACGTATCCGAACCACGCCTCGACCGGTGACATGGTGTGCGCCGGCGACGACGACTGGTATCTGGTGCCGCTGTTCACCGGCGAGAAGCTCACCGTCGACCTGACGTTCGCACAGGCGAATCCGCAGGAGGATCTCGACCTCCATCTGATCAGGGATGGCGTTGACCTCACGCCGTGCGACGTCGCGACGCCCGAGCTGTGCACCATCGAGCACGGCCAGAGCGCCGATTCGAACGAGCACACCACGTTCACCGCACCCGCGGGCTGCACCGCCGGCTGCGACTACTTCGTCGTCGTGCGCGGTTACGATGACTCGTCGGCACCGTACGCGATCAGCATCGGCGTCGAGTGATCACAGAGTCGCGACGACCGCAGGTGCCGCTACGGATCGAGGACGAGCGTTCCGAACGCTGATGGAACGTGGAAGCTCGGCTTCGGGGTGCGCGTCGGAAATGCTGCGAGGTACTGGCGCCGAAGTTTCCCCTCCATGCGATAGACCCCGATCGGTAGCCGCGCCGAGGCGGTGAGCGCGCGGAGGACATCGGGACTCTCGATCGCGATCTCGATGACGGCGGCGTTCCTGGCATCGTCGCGGGTCGTCCCGATGCGCAGGCCGGCCGACCAGCTGTGATCGGCGCGCGGCTTCGCGTTGCGATCGACGAGGATGTCGAAGAAGTGCCCGAACGGACCGACCTCGATCTCGACGTAGCGATCGCGGTTCGCGGGATCCAGCGCGAGGAACAGCTCGACGCAGTTTTCCTCGTACAGATCGATTCGCTCGATGTCGACCGGGCGGGTCCGGTCGGTGAACGGCGTGATGTTGTCGAGCTCGAACAACAGGTGCAGGCCGGTCGCCGACCACAGCGCGCGCACGCGGGTCGTGGTCTTGGTGCCCCGCCCCGCCCAGTCGGTGACGAAGGTCAGCACGGGTGCCTTGCTCCAGGCGTCGTCGATCGCGCCGTCGATGACGGGCGCATCGGTCACCGGGCTCGCGTGCAGCTCGGTCGGCAACGTCTTCGGATCGAGCAACTCGCCGGGTGCTTCAGCGGGCGGCGCCCCGACCTCGAACTCGGCCATCCCGATCAGATAGGCCGGCCGCGGTGTCGCGAACAGCGCGGCGCCATCACCGACGATCTTGGGATTCGCGAGATCGATCCCGAAGCGCTTCGCCGCGACCTCGAGCAGCGGGGACGTCGCGTGGCCGCCGAGCTCGGCCGCGAGCGCTGCGTTCGCCCACAAGCCCAGGTACTGCGCGCCGACGCGATCGACGGTGATCACGTTGGTGCCACCGATCGCGACCGGCTCTGCGTTCGGATACAGCTTGTCGAAGCCATCGCCGGTCATCGCGGGCGCGCCTTCCGCAAGCACGACATCGGGCGCCTCGAGCTCGAGGATGTCGACCATGCGTTCGGCGAACACCTCGAGCGATTTGACGTACAGCGCCCTCGCGCCGGGATCCTTCGCCTTGACCAGCTGTAGCGCCTTCGCGATCTCGCGATGCGTTCGCCACTTCTGCTGGTATGCGGGGCTGGCGTCCGAGTACATCGCGGTGCCCTGCATCGACTTGATGCCGAGCGAGAACACCGAATAGCGATGCGTCTTGATCTTCGGCGCCGAGATGTAGAGGCCGTGAGCGAGGTGATCCGCGAGACCCTTCGGCATCAGCAGCGTCGGTACGCGGGTCTTCTCGAGCCCGCTGATCGCGAGCGGCTTGCCGGGCTTCGCCCCCTCGACATCGAACACGCCGTCGTCGTCGAGCGCGACGAGGTCGACCTTCTCGGCGGCGGCCATCGCGCCGTAGCCGGAGACCTTGATCAGTCGCTGCCAGTCGCTCGGCTTGCCGGTGAAGCCATCTGCCACCGTGATCTTGGTGTGACCGCGCGCCTTCACGCACCGCACGATGCCGCGCACGAACTCGGGATCCGTGGTGCGGCCGGTGACGCCGTTGTCGCCGGTCTTCGGATTGCGGAACCAGTTGAAGCCGGACATGTTCGGCTTGATCAGCACCGGCGTCGCGGCCGGGCGCTTCGGGACGACCTGTTCGCAGAGTCGCCGGCCGAGCTCGAAGGCGGTGCCGCCGGTCAGGACCGTGACGGGCGAGCGGTCGGCGGCTAGGCGTGCGCGGGTCCTGGCGCGAAGCGCGGCGCCATCGACCTTGTCGGGATCGGCAACTACGACCGCCGGGCCATCGACCTTCTTGGGAGACGCCGTGGTCACCGTGTCGGGCGTCGGTTTCGGTGCTCGTGCGACAGTTTTGGGGAGTGGCGGAGGCTGCTGCTGGTCGTTGCTGCCCGAGCCACAAGCCACCAAGGCGAGGACCGCGGCAGCCTGGAAGCGGGGAAAACGCATCATTTTCGGTGCTGGGGAGGGGATTGAAGTTGTGGGTCGACTGTGGCAAACACTCCCCCACACACGCGAATGTGGCGGAATTGGTAGACGCGCTGGTTTCAGGTACCAGTGAGTAACATCGTGGGGGTTCGAGTCCCCCCATTCGCACGAAGGTGGTGGAATTGGTGGATGCGCTGGTTTTTGGTACCAGTGAGTAACATCGTGGGGGTTCGAGTCCCCCCATTCGCACCGAGACAGCTGTGGGGCCCTTGGCGGTTTCCCTTGTGCCCGCAAGGAGTTGGTCCGTAGGGCCGCTTGAATCCACGACCGCTCGGGGCGTACCATCCGAGGAGGAACGAGATCGGTGCGATGGCCAAGCTGATCGTTATCTCGGGGGAAGAGCGGCAAGAGTTCGAGCTCGCCGCATTCAACACGATCGGCCGCCATCCCGATAACACGATCCAGATCCTGGACCGGATCATCTCGAAGGAGCACGCGCAGATCCAGCGAGCCGCGGATGGCCGCTTCCTGCTCCGCGATCTGAAGTCGCTCAACGGCACGTTCATGCGCGGCGAGCGCGTCGCCGATCATTATCTCAACGACAACGACGAGTTCACGATGGGCTCGACTCGCATCGTGTTCGTCGACAAGCCGAAGGCCGATGACGCCCTCGGCCGCGTCACCATCGCTCCGGGCCTCACCGAGAGCCACATCCGCGGCCGCATCCAGGCCAACACCGCCGACTTCATTCCCGAGCGTCAGATCGCCGATGACAAGGCGCTGCGTCGCGATTACGAGCGTCTTCGCATCGGCCACGAGCTCGCACGAGCCGTCGGCAGCGAGCTCGATCTCGACAAGCTGCTCCCGAAGATCCTCGAGAAGGCATTCGAGCTGGTCGGCGCTGATCGCGGCGTCATCCTGCTCGCCGACGACAAGGGCGAGCTGTCGCCCCGCCACGTCAAGACCAAGAGCGGCAAGAGCGATCCGAACATCATCCTCTCGAAGACGGTGATGGCCGAGGTCATCAACAACAAGGCCGCGGTGCTGTCTTCCGACGCGACGATGGACGCTCGGTTCTCCGGCGCGCACTCGATCATCATGCAGGGCATTCGCTCGACGATGACGCTGCCGCTGCTCTATGCCGGCGATCTGCTCGGCATCATGCACCTCGACTCGCTGTTCACGTCGAACGCGTTCACCGAGAAGGATCTGCAGATCTGCACCGGCATGGCCGCGCAAGCCGCGATCTCGATCCAGAACGCACGGCTCGCGAGCCGCATCGAGAAGGAAGCCCAGACCCGCGCCCAGATCTCGCGCCTGATCCCCGCGTCCGTCGTGGAGCAGGTCGTCAAGGGCGAGCTCGTGATCGAGAAGGGCGGCCGTCAGCAAGAGCTGACGATGCTGTTCTCGGACATCCGCGGCTTCACGTCGTCGTCGGACGGGCGCCCGCCGCAGGAAGTCGTCAACACGCTCAACGAGTACTTCGAGGTGATGGTCGACGTGCTGTTCAAGTATCACGGCACCCTCGACAAGTTCGTCGGTGACGAGATCATCGGCCTGTTCGGCGCGCCGATCGCCCTCGACGACGCGCCGTTCAAGGGCGTGTCGTGCGCGATCGCGATGCTCGAGGCGCTCGAGGAATTCAACCGCACGCGTGCCGCCGAGGGTCTCGCCGCGATCGAGATCGGCATCGGCATCAACACCGGCCTCGTCATCACCGGTGCGATCGGCTCCACCCGCGCGCTGCAGTACACCGCGATCGGCGACGCGATGAACGTCGCCTCGCGCCTCGTCAACGTCGCGCAGCGCGGCCAGATCATCATCTCGGAAGACACCTACGCGCAGTGCGTCGGCCGCATCAACGCGCAGCCGCTGCAGCCGGTGAACGTCAAGGGCAAGAAGGACGCGCTGCGGATCTACCAGGTCACGGGGCTACGCAATAACTCGATCACGCCGGTGCCCGGTGAGTGGTCGGGCCCGACGAACGGGTAGCCGTCCCTACTTCTTGACGATCTTGAAGCAGGTCAGCGAGGTGGCGCGATCCTTCATCGGCTGCTTCGCGACGAGGTGGTCGTAGTTGACCGTGTAGTCGACCTTCTTCCCCTTCATCGCGTCGGTGCTGCACTTCTCGGCGCGCATTGCCTCCATCAGCTTGGTTCCGCACTTCACGGCCGATGCGTCGTCCGCCTCGACGACCTGCTTGCCGTCGATCATGCCGCGGCACCTGGTGCCTACGGGCGCTGGCTTGTCGTCGGCGGGCTTCGCTCTTTCCGGCGTGGCCGGGTTTCCAGGCGCGGCCGGCGGCGCCTTCATGCACTGGGCGTTGAGGTCGTTGACGGCCTTGAAGGTCGAGGCCGAGCACGTGATCTTCTTCGCCGCCGCGCTCTCGTCCTTGCAGCGGCCCTTGGCCTCCTGCTCGCCGAGGAACTTCTTCACCTTCTCGCAGGTCTCCGTCTTCGCGGCGTCGACCTTGTTCTGCACGTCCGCCTTGTCATCGGCGACCGCGGTGCCCGCGAACAGCCCGAGCGTCAGAATCGCAACGAGTGATGTTTTCATGACGTCTCCAGTGGCGATGCTAGCCAAAGACGTCCTGCGAAGGCCTCGAATTCACGCGTCAGTGC
>JACCYD010000187.1 GCA_013696695.1 Deltaproteobacteria bacterium
GCATGTAGACGATCTTCCACGGCCGGTCGGTCGCGGCGAGATCCTGATCGAGCCAGGCCATCTGCGTGGCGTAGTCGGCCTCGGTGTCGAGGGCGGCAAAGTGAACGCGGCCCCAGTCGTACGAGTACCACTTCTCCGTGCCGGGCAACGCGAACACCTCGCGGAACGGGGCGCCGGCGAGCGTGTTGTATTCGTGGTTGCCGGCGGCCGGATAGAACGGCAGGTGCTTGAAGAGCTCGGGGTAGACGCCGAACACGTTGGCATCGAACTGATCGATCGTGCCGTCGTCGTACGCGACGTCGCCAGTGTGAATGATCAGGTCGTACGGGTACTCGAGCATGCGATCGCGCAGCTCGAGCTGATCCGCTCCACCGCCGCCGGAATCTCCGAACGCGAGGAACCGGATCGGATCGGCACTGTCGAGCGGCGGTGCGGTGCGAAATCCGATCGGCTCGGTGAGCGTCGTGCCATCCGCCTCGAGCGTGTAGCACTCGATCGTGCGAGCGCTGAGGCCTCCGATGGTGGCCCACATCTGCTGCTCGCCACCGCGGCGCAAGCTGTCGGCCTGGAGCACCCCGTCGACCGAGCTCAGGCTCTCGAAGCTCGGCGTCGAGATGTCGACATGCTGGACGGTCGCACCCGTGGTCACCCAGCCGATCATCGCGGACGTCTCGGTCACCTGCTGGAGATAGGGTTCTCGGTGTACCGCGCTGTCGAGCAGCGCGCCCTCTCCGCAGGCGGCACGCTGGTCGGCGATCGGGCTTCCTGGTGTCAGCGGGTGCGAGGTGTCCCCGAGCTTCGTCGTGCCCAGATTCCCCGACTGGTTGTCGGTACACGCGACGAGACACAGCAACGACGCGAATCGGATCGACATCTTCATGGGTACCTTCATGACGTCGTTGCCCGGCACCGGGTTGCACGCAACCGATGCGCTAGCGCGTGTCGCCCGTCGACGACAGCAGTTGCTGCGCGTCGCGCAGATCCTGCGTGTTTCCTGGCCCTCGGTAAACGCCGCAGCCGTGGTGGCTCGATCAGCTCGACACGACGTCAACTGAACTTGATCGTGCGGTAGCCGAACAGCCGGACGCGCTTCGCGTAGAGGTCGAGCAGGAACAGGAACACCACGCCGAGCAGCACGTAGGGCCACAGGTCCTGCGTGTAGCTGACGGCCTCGGTGCCGGGGTCGAACATCTTCGCGGGCTCGACCTGATCGTGGCCGCCCGACACCTGCGCCGCATGCTTCATCGGCTCGAGGTTCGGCGTCGTGCGCAGGTACTCGAGTGGATACGACAGCGCGACCGACCCCATCGACTCGGCGACCGTACGGCCGCCGCGCTGGTGCACGGCCTTGAGCAGATAGCTGCCGTACTTCGGGATCTGGAAGTCGGCGGTGTAGCGACCGGCCGCTGTCTGCGCCATCGGGATGGTGTCGGCGACCTTGTTGGTGGCAGGGTCGATCACCTCGAGCTTGGTATCGAGCTCGTTTACGAACTTGTCGCCCGAGTCGATCGCGTCGACGGTGACCAGCGCGCGGCCATCAGCAACCTTCGCGTAGAGATCGTACGAGTCATAGACCTTGCGCCGCATCGACGTGCGCACGACCTGCGCCCAGAACTTCGGATACGAGCCCCAGCGCAACCAGTCGACGGCCCACCGATTCTTGACGTCTGACGTCCACGCCACCGACGTGCCGGCGCCGTACTTCCAGCGCGCGAGGATCGGCTCGCCAAGATCGGAGATCAGGATGACCTCGCCGGTCGGCTTCGGCTTCGTGGTGACGTAGCCGTGGAGCGGCGGCGCGCTCTCGATGTTGACGCCTTCGATCGCCTCGACGCGCTTGGCGACGCGAACCCGGACGAGATCCTCGACGAGCTGGCTCTTTTGCGCTTCCTGCGTCTCCTTCATGAAGATGCGGGGCAGGGCGCCGAGATCCTCGACGTTGTAGAGGCGACCGTCACCGGCCTCCTGGATCATGCGGAGCATGTTCATGTCGGCGCCCTGGACGCCGACGCACGACACCGTGATGCGGGCCGAGCGCATGTCCTGGACGAGCTCGGAGATGCCGTCGGTGGGCGCTTCGCCGTCGGTCAGCAGGATGACGTGCTTGACCTTCGCGTTGATGCCCTGCAACAGCTCGTACGCCTCCTTGAGGCCGGGGAAGATGTTGGTACCGCCGCCCGAGGTCAGGCGCGCGATGTCCGACGAGATCCGCATCCGGTTCGCAGCGCGCTGCGGGCGGACGAAGACGTTCGCTTCGCTATCGAACGCGACGACGCCGATGAAATCGTTCGGCGACAGCACCTCGGCCGTCACACGCGCCGATTCCTTCGCAGCCTCGAGCTTGGGGCCCTGCATCGAGCCCGAGCGATCGATGACGAGGATCAGCGCGATGTCGGGCTGCTCCTTGATCTTCTCGGAGTCGAAGCGCACGGGGAGGATCTGCTCCATCCGCGTGTTCTGGTAGCCCCCCGAGCCGAACGAATCCTGGCCACCGGCCATGATCATGCCGCCACCGGCCATGATGTAGCTGTCGAGCGCGGCCATCTGGCCGGCACCGACGAGGTGCGCCGGAACGTCGGACACGACGACGAGATCGAACTTCTCCATCTCCTTCGCGCTCGACGGCAGACCCGCCGGGCCGCGCACCGTGACGTCCATGTTCTCGTGCTCGAGAGCGCGCTGGAAGTACACCGCGGAGCCGGGCTCGCGCAGCATGCCGCCTTCGACGTAGAGGATGTTCGGCTTGCCCTTCACCGGTGCGGTGGTGACGGCGGCGTTGTTCGCCTTCTCGGTGTCCTTCTCGAACTTGGTGAGCGCGACCTTGTACGTCGTCGCGCCGGCGCGCTTGGCGTCCGACTTGAACTTGATAAGGTTCTTGCCCTCGCGCAGCTCGACCTTCTTGCTGCCTTCCATCGGGTTCGCGAACTCGTCCTGCATCAGCGACAACGTCGCGGTCTGCGGGATGGTCGACCACACCTCGGCGGTGACCTCGAACGGCTGGCCGACCTTGAGATCGGCGGGCGCGGTCAGGCCGACCACGCGAATCTCGCTGGTCTTGTCCTGATCGAAGGTCTTCCACGAGACCTTCACGCCGAGCTCTTTCGCGCGATAGGCCTCGACCGCGACGTCTCCGACCGTCTGATTACCGTCGGAGACGATCAACAGGCGGGGCAAGTAGCCCTCGGGGTAGAGGCCGTACGCGAGCTGCATCGCGGCTTGCGTGTCGGTGCCCGCGCCGCCG
The DNA here is from genome assembly GCA_013696695.1 of Deltaproteobacteria bacterium. Taxonomy (GTDB): domain Bacteria; phylum Myxococcota_A; class Polyangia; order Haliangiales; family Haliangiaceae; genus JABFXX01. Next base: position 3,242 of record JACCYD010000187.1, read on the forward strand.
CCGCTGTGACGCTTGATCAGCTCGGACAGCTTCTTGTTCTCGTTACCGCGCTGCGCGGCGACTGGCTTCTCCGCGAACGTGATCAGCTGCAAGTTGCCGTCGCGGGGTGACGACGCGTCGGCGAGCTCGTCGACGTATTTCTTCGCCGCCTCGAGCTGCTTGTCGGAGACCGAGTCGGAGACATCGATCAGCACGACGGTCGCGACCTTGCTCTGCTCGGTGATCCACGACGGGCGCGAGAGCGCGATCGCGAAGCCGATCACGACGAGCGAGCGCAACGTCGACTGTAGAATCTGCTGCGCGAGCGACAGATCGGTGAGCGACAGGATGCGAAGCAGATAGAACGCGGGGACGATCGCCGCGAGCAGCAGCCACTGCGGCGCGAGCAAGTCGACATCGCGCGTCGGCAACCAGTCGACATGGATGATCGGGCGTTCCGCGATCCAGGCGTCGATCAGAAAGAACAACCCGATGCCGCACGCGATCGTCAGACCGAGCCGCACGAAGAACATCACGATGGAGCGCTGATTCGCCATGACTACACCGTGATCCGGCGATGATAGGTGACCCACTCCATGACGATGAGCGCCATCGCAAGGAACAGCAGATAGACCCAGATCTTGCGGCTGTGGCTGATCGCGAACTTCTCGGGCGGCTCGAGCTTCTTGCCGCCCAGTGAGAGCTCCGCCGACGGCGCGATATCGCTCTCGCTCGGCGACGCGAGGTTCGCCGCGAGCTGGATCTGCGCGAGCGTCTTGTTGGCGATGTTCTTCGCCGCGACGTCGTAGTAGCCGACCTTCGACCCGTAGAACGTCGCCATGCCTTCGATCACCGGGACTCGCGTCACCGCACCGTCGCGATCGGTGACCTCGGCCTCGGTGGCGCCGACGACGCCGTCGAGCGGGATCCGCTCGCGCTTGCCCGTGGGGTAGGTGGTGAGGAGGTCCGTGGTGTCACCCGCGAACCAGTCGAGCGTGTTGACGAGCAGCATCGGGAACGCGACGCGCATCGGCAGGTCGGTCGCGCTCTCGCGACCCTCGGAAGGCAGCGAGAACCCGAACGCGACGATCTTGCGGCGGCTCTCGCGCTTGGTGGCGATCAACGCATCGCGCACGAAGTACGCGACCGCCGATTCGCCCTTCTTGTTGTCGAGCGTGAACACCGCGCTCTTATCGGTGT
>JACCYD010000270.1 GCA_013696695.1 Deltaproteobacteria bacterium
GGACGAACGCGCCGGTGGTTGGCGCGGTGGTCACCGCCGAGCTCGAGCGGGGTGCGCCGGATCGCGCGCTCGCGGGACCGGCTCGGACGCCCGGCGCCGGATCGAGTGGCGCAGGTTCGAGTGGTGCAGGTTCGAGTGGCGCGGGTTCGAGCGGCGCGGGTTCGAGCGGCGCGGGTTCGAGCACGGGTTCGAACGGCGCGGTGGGCGCGAGCTTCGCTGGGGCTGGTTCCGGACTCTCGGGCTCGGGCTCGGGCTCGATCGTCGACACGACCGGGATCCACACAGCGGGCCCGACGGCCACCGATGGTCGCTTCGTCGTCGACGTGCCGATTCCGGGCCGCTATCGGCTGCGGGTGACCGGGCCTGGGCTGATCCCCGCCGAGCTTCGCTACGTGCCGGTGCCCTCGGATGAAGCACGCATCGTCGTCGCGCGGCGCGTCTCGGTCGCGGGCACCGTCGTCGACGGCAAGACGCCGGTCGCGAACGCGACGGTCGGCCTGCGCGGCGAGGCGATCGGTGGCGGAATCGAGGTCAAGACCGACGCCAAAGGTACGTTCGAGATCACCGACCTGCCCGAAGGCCGCTACCAGCTGTTCGCGTGGCGCGACACGCTCGCCGCGCGTGCGGTGCGCGTCAACCGCCTCGGCGCCGGACCATTTCCGCCGATCGAGCTATCGCTCGAGGCCGCGGCGATCGTGGTCGGGCGCGTCGTCGATCGCGAGGACGGCACCGGCCTGGTCGCGGCGATCGAGCTCCGGCCGAGCGGTGACGATCAAGCACCGCGATACGCGCGCAGCGCCACCGACGGGACATTCCGCATCGAGGGCGTGCCGAACGGCCGCTGGATCGCCGATGCGTTCGCGCCCGGCTACATCAGCTCGGGCGGCACCGAGCTCGAGGCCGGCCGAGGCATTCCCGAGCTCGCGCTCGATCGCGGCGGCGCGATCGAAGGTCGCGTCGTCACCCGCGAGGGCGCGCCGATCGCGAGCGCGACCGTGCGCGCGCTGACTCTCACGACAGGCAGCGCGACGGGGGAGCACTCGGCCGCGGTCGATCAGGATCGCTTGCGACGGTTCTCCGGCCGGATCGCCGCACCGGCGGCGGTGCTGTCGCTCGCGATCGGCACCAGCGCCGATCCGCAGCTGCTGCCGCGCGGTGAGCTCGGCGTGATGGTCGGCCCGATTCCACCAATTCCACCGCCGGGAGCACAGGTCGCGCGACCCTCGTCGATCGACACCAGCGTCGCGGGGGCGCTCGTCGGCGAGCCGGCGCCGCTCGCGGAGTCGGCGCGCGCCTCGATCTGGACCACCGGCGCCGACGGTCGCTATCGGATCACCGGCCTGCCGAAAGGCAAACACGTCGTCCTCGCGCTCGCGCCGAGCTTCGCCGAAGGCCGCTCGAAGCCGGTCGCGGTCGATCTGAAGCAGACCATCGTTGACGTCGACATCACGCTCGGGCCCGGCACGATGATCGTCGGTCGCGTCGTCGATCACCACGGCGTTCGCGTCAGCGGCGCGCAGGTCCACGCGCGGCCCGAGGTCGGCAATCCCATCGATGCGTTCACCGACGAGGACGGCCACTACCGGCTCGGTCCGGTGACCGGGCAGGTCGAGCTGACGGCGAGCGCGTTCGGTCACGCCGACGTCGGGCGCATGCTCGAGATCGCGTTATCCACCGGCGCCGTGCCCGACGAGCGCCGCGAGGATTTCACGCTGGTCGTCGCGGATGCGGTGCTCGCGGGCACGCTCGACGATGCGACCGGTGCACCGGTGGGCGCCGCGCAGATCGAGGTCATCGCCGGTGCCGGTGGCGGCCGCCGCGCCGTGGTCAATCCCGATGGCACGTTCTCGATCGATCACCTGCCGGTCGGTTCGCTGCGCGTCCGCGTCACGCATCCGAGCTACCCGACCGTCGAGCTCGATGCGACGGCGTCGTCCGGAGATCGGGCGAAGGTCAGGCTGCGCCTCCCGCTCGGTGGCGCGATCGAGGGCGTGCTGCTCGATGCCACGACCGGCAGCGCGATGGCGGGCCTCGTGATCAACGGCTACGGCCCAGCGGGCGCCACCGCCGACGCGACCTCCGAAGCGAACGGGCGCTGGAAGCTCGGCCCGCTGCGCCCCGGTCAGTGGAAGCTGACGATCGAGCAGCCGGGCTACCTGCCGGCGGCG
>JACCYD010000290.1 GCA_013696695.1 Deltaproteobacteria bacterium
CTCGTGACGTCGCCGATCGCGCGCACGCTCGAGCGCGTCGCGATCGGCAGCGGCCAGCACGGGCTGGTCGAGGCCGACCAGCTGGTCGAGCTGTTCGACGGCATCCCGAAGCTGCGGATGCTCGAGCTCCGCGCCCCCGGCATGCTCCACGAAGAGCGCATGCTCGCGATCGAGAAGCTCGACCGCCTCGAGTCGCTCGCGTTGTGGACGCCGGGAAACGATTCGCAGCTCGAGCGATTGATCGCTGCACCGTGGCCCCGGTTGACTGCGCTCGCCGTCAACGGCCGCGGGCCAGGCCGACGCGCCCTGCCGGCGGGGCTCGCCCCACTCCTCGATGGCACCCGGCATCCGGCGCTCGACCAGCTCACGCTGATGGACTGCGGCTTCGAGGGCGCGCTGGTCACCGAGCTCGCGCGCCGCCCGCTCGGCAAGCGGCTGCGTGCCCTCGGCCTCGACTGGCGGATGGTAGAGGACGCCACGCTCGAGGAAGCTGGCGACGACTTCGCGAACATCGAGCTGATCTGGCCGCGCCCGGTGGGTGTCAACGCCACCGCCGACGACGAGTACCAGCTGGCGCGCCGTCTGCGCCTTGGACTCGATCGCGATCGCAAGGCGCTCGTCCACGCGACGCACGCGTGCGAGCTCGAGCCGAACAACTACTTCCACTGGACCGAGGTCGGCTACGTCCACGAAGCGCTCGATCAGCTGCCCGAGAAGCTCGCCGCGATGGATCGCGCGATCGAGATCGATCGCGAACGCTGGGGCGGGTGGGCCGGCCGCGGCTCGGCGCTACGCGACCGCGGACGGCGCGACGAAGCGCGCGCGGCCTACTAAGGCGGGCTCGCGGTCGACCCGACGCGTCCGGGGTTGCACTCCGGCCTCGGTCGAATCCACGAGTGCCGCGATCGACTGGCCGACGCGATCGAGTCGTACCAGCGGGCCAGCCAGCACTCGACCACCGACGACAACCGCGCCTGGTATCTGGGCAGTGTCGCGCAGGTCTTGATCGAGAACGGTGATCTGCCCGAGGCCGCGAGGCAGCTGCGGCGCGCGCGACAGCTGGCGCCGCGCGACGTCCGGCTCGCACGCATCGACGGCTACCAGCGACTGGCTGGCGCGCCGGGCGAAGCACTCGCGCTCGCCGCCGAGATCGCCGGACTGGGGGGCGATGGCGATGACGAGCTGTTCACGTTCGCGCTGCGTGCGGCGGCGCTGCGCGAGCTCGGTCGGCACGACGAGGCCGCCGCGCAGTACCAGCAGATCGTCGACGACACCGATTGCCCCGCGTGGATCAGCTTTGCCTGGCTCGGCCTCACGCTCGTCGGACAAGACCCATTCTCCAGCGTCCCGATGGTCGAGCCGGTCGACTTCGCCGACCTGATCGGCGGGCACGTCAACGCCTCGCGCGATGCACCGCGGGTGCACGACACCGACGATCGCTGCAACGATCGGATCAACACCACGCTCGCTGCGATCGGAGCGGCCGCCGCGCGCGGCTACTCGGAGGACACCCGTGTGCTGACCCGCGGCCTCGGCCGCTATCTCGCCGGGCCCGCCCCGGTGAAGCTGGTGTCCTCGTGGCTCGAGCTCGCCGAGCTGCTGCGCGCGGCCGCGCGTCGCGAACCGGAGCTCGCGGAGCTGGTCACCATGGCCTATCGCGTCGCGACCGGCCGCGAGCCACCGTCCGTGCTGCTCTAGAGATCCGAGTCGATCAACGCGTTGACGATCCGCTCGCTATCGTGCTCGAAGGCGAACAGTCCCCACTGGCTCGCCAGCGCGAGCAGGACCGGCACGGCCTCGTCGACAAACTTTTCGCGGACGCCGAGCACCATGATCGGCCCCGATGCGTTCCCGGAGAGCGGACCGTCGGTCCAGATGTTGTCGTCGACGAGCTCGTCATTCGGGCCGGGGTCATCTTGGAAAGCGCGCGATCGCCGCGTCGAAGAACTGCTGGATCTCGTAGTGCGGCGGCTCGCGAACGTCGTCGAAGTACGTGCGACGAAGCCGGCGCACCTCGCGCTCGGCGTCGTGGTGCGACGCGGGCCGGCTACCCACGTAGACGGCGAACGAGCGTTGCGACATCAAACGTGCTCGATCGCCGCGCGCAGCGGCGATTGCACGATCACGCTGCGCGAGAACGACAGTAGCGCGGCACGGATCGACAGCGTGCCGTGGCCCGACTTGTCGGCCGCGGTGAAGCCGAACGTGTCGGGACCGCGCTGGCAGACATCGTCGAGGTTGACGCGCGCGACGTACGAGGTGAGTGCCATCGCCAGATCGCCGCGCGTCGGTGAATCGGGGCCGTGGATGCCGGCCTGCTGGCCGTACGGAGAGCGCACGTGCCAGTCGATCACCTCTTGCACGCGCTCGTACCGCACGATCGGGACAACCGGGCCGAACTGCTCCTCGTCGTAGATCTTCATGCCGAGCGCGACGCGATCGAGCACGGCGGGCCGCATGATCGAATAGTACCCGCGACCGCCACCATCGTTCGCGATCCGCGCGCCCTTGGCGACGGCGTCGCCGATCAGTCCCCACATCACCTCGAGCTTCTGCGGCTCGGGCAGTGGCGTGATCGCGGCGACGGGATCCCACGGCATGCCGAGCGGCAGTGCGGTGACGCGCTTCGCGATCGCGGCGACCAGCGCATCGCCTTCGGCACCGGCCGGCGCGAAGATGATCTTCTCCGCGGTGCAGCGCTGGCCGTTGAAGCCGAGCGAGCCCTTGACGAGTCGCGTGGCGACCGCGTCGATGTCCGCGCCGGCGAGCACGATGCCGGCGTTCTTCGCGCCGAGCCCGAGGATCTTGTGGACGAAGCTCGGCGTCGGGTGGCCCTTGAGGATCGCGTTCGCCGCACCCTCGCTGCCGATGAACGCGAACACGTCGACGGTGCCCTTGGCGTTGCCGAACACGTCGTTGCTCTTGTGCGAGATCACGCCGGGTAGCACCGCGCGGCCATCGCCTGGCAGCAGCGCGACGACGCCCGGCGGGAACGCGTCGGCGAACGCATCCATCAGCGCCATGTTCGCGAGCATGCCGAAGCGCGGCGTCTTCGCGATCACGACGTTGCCCATCAGCAACGCGGGGATGATCGTCGTCAGGAACTCGTTGACCGGGTAGTTGAACGGCGCGACGCACAACACCGTTCCGAGCGGGCGCGTGACGTCTTTCGCAACGTGCTGCGTGTGGCCGACGACGCCCGTATAAACCACACGGTCGCGATCGAGCGCGCGGAGCTCGGCGATGGTGTCCTTGATGTAATCGATGCTGCGGGTGACTTCCTGGCGCGCCGATGCGACCGGTTTTCCGATCTCCCACATCAGCAGCGTCGCGATGCGCTCGACGTCAGCGGCGAGGCGCGCCGCGAGCTTCTCGACGGCGGTGATCCGCGTCTCGATCGGCGCCGTCGCCCACGTCGCGCCCGCGGCGAGCACGCGCTCGGCCGCCGCCATCGCCTCGCCGACCTCGAGCACCCCGAGTTTCGGCTCGTGCCCGAGCAACACCGGTGACAGCTCGTTGCCATCGCGCACCGCGACGCGCGAGTACACCGGCAGCTGCTGATCCGGATCGTCCTCGTCGACGGTTCGCACCTTGCCGTCGATCAGCATCCGCGGCGGATTCGCCTTCGGGTCGATGCGCGCGGCATCGGGGATCGTGGCTTTGGTTGGAAACAGCTTCGCGAACGATCGATCTTCGTAGCTGTCGCTCATACCTCGCGACCTTAGCCCCGATCGGTTACGGTCTCGCCGTGAAGATCGCCTGTATCGGCGGCGGGCCAGCCGGGCTCTACCTCGGCATCCTCGTCAAGCGGGTCGCTCCCGAGCACGACGTCGTCGTGTACGAGCGCAACCGCCCCACCGATACGTTCGGCTTCGGCGTGGTGTTCAGTGATGCCACGCTCGGCAATCTCGCGGCGGCGGATCCCGAGACTCATTCGCAGATCACGGCGAAGTTCGCGCGCTGGGATGACATCGAGATCCACGCCGGCGGCGAGGTGCTGCGCTCGACCGGTCACGGGTTCTGCGGCATCGAGCGCCGCGCGCTACTCCAGATCCTGCAGGAACGCGCGCTCGCCCTCGGCGTGCGCGTGACCTACGAGAAGGCGATCGAGAGCCTCGCCGCTCCCGAGCTCGCCGGTGTCGATCTGATCGTCGGCTGCGATGGCGTCACCAGCTGGGTGCGCGACGCGCTCGCCTCCGAGCTGGCACCGCGCGTCGACGTGCGGCCCAACAAGTTCGTGTGGCTCGGCTGCACGGTGCCGTACCGCGCGTTCACGTTCATCTTCAAGATGACGCGCTTCGGGTTATTTCGCGTTCACGCGTACCGCTATCACGACGATGGCTCGACGTTCATCGTCGAGTGTCGCGACGAGACCTGGCGCGCAGCGGGCCTTGCCGACGCCGATGAAGACAAGACGATCGCGGTGCTGTCCGAGCTGTTCGCCACCGAGCTCGCGGGCAGCGCACTGATCAAGAACCGTTCGATCTGGCGCAACTTCCCGACGGTGCGCTGCGGGAAGTGGCACGCGGGCAACGTGGTCCTCGTCGGCGATGCCGCGCACACCGCGCACTTCTCGATCGGCTCGGGCACCAAGCTCGCGATGGAAGACGTCATCGTGCTGCGCGACGAGCTGCTCTCCCACGCCGTCACCCCCAGAGACATCCCCACCGCGCTCGCCGCCTACGAGGCCCGCCGCCGTCCCGAGGTCGAGGCCCTGCAGGCCGCCGCGCAAGCCAGCCTCGAGTGGTTCGAGGGCACCGAACGCTACATGTCGATGGCGCCGGTGCAGCTCACGTATTCGCTGATGACGCGCAGCTTGCGCGTGTCCCACGCGTCGGTCGCGAAGCGCGATCCGCATCTCGCGCGCGGCGTCGAGCAATTGCTCGCGGCGTCGAACGGGATCGCCGGTGGCGAGCCTCCCTCCCCCACCGGGCTGCCGCTCGTGCTCGGCGATCGCAGACTGCGCTCGCGGATCGCGGTCGCGGCGAGCACATCCGAAATTCCCGACGACGATCAGCTGGTGTTACTCGGTGGGGCCGCGGCTGCAGGTGCCGACCTCGTGGTCACCGGCCTGCTGCCACCTGCCGCGCTCGCCAGCGACGAGGCCGCCGTGGCGTGGCGCAAGATCGTCGACTACGTCCACGGCAAGCGCGGCTTGATCGCCGCACGCATCCTCGCCAACGGTCCGGATCTCGCAGCCGCGATCGAGCGCGCGCTGTATGCCGGCTTCGATCACGTCGCGCTCGATCCCGGTGAAGACCGTGCCGCGATCGAGGCGTTGCCAG
>JACCYD010000309.1 GCA_013696695.1 Deltaproteobacteria bacterium
GATGATCGATGGCCGCGATGTCGACGTCATCCGGTTCTGCGAGATGGCCAAGCTCGACATCGACAAGGCCGACGCGCAGGTCATGCTCGGCTGCACGCTCGCCGCCTGCCGGGTCAACGCGGTCGACAAGGCCAAGGCATGGTCGAAGGGCGTCGCGAAGTCGAAGCCTCTGTTCGAGCAGGCGATCAAGACCTGCATGGCGAACAAAGTCGTGCTGTGAGAGCGCTCGCGCTCCTCCTGCTCGTCACTGCGTCTGCAGGCGCCGAGCCCGGGCCCGCGCGCAGGCCACCGCCGACGGTCGAGATCCGGATGCCGAAGGTGACCGGCCCGCTCGACGCGAACATCGTGCGCCGGTACCTGATGCGGAATCGCAGCAAGCTGCAGTACTGCTACGAGAAGCAGCTGTCGATCACGCCAGGCGTCGAGGGCGCGATGAAGGCAGCCTGGGAGATCAAGCCCGACGGCAAGGTCGTCAACGTCGGCACGTTCGGGCTCGACGGCGAGGTTGCCGCCTGTACGAAGAGGGTGCTCGAGCTCATCGAGTATCCGAAGCCGCGCCAGGGCAAGAGCGCGGCAGTCGACGTCGCGTTCATCATGCGCCAGCCATGAAACGCACGTACGTCAAGGGTAAGGCCGTGTTCGCGATCGATCACGACCGCACCACGGTGACGATCACCGAAGGCACGCCCGGCAAGACCAAGGTCTGGAAGTACAAGAGCGCCGACAAGGCCCACGCCAGCTGGAGCGAGAAGCTCGCCAAGGCGATCGCGGCCGGCTTCAAGCCGCCGAAGCCTCGTGAGGTCACCAATCCCGAGCTCGAGGCCGCGATCCTCGCCGCCCCCGACGACGACGACGCGTACAGCGTCTACGCGGACTGGTTGCAGGCGCAGGATCAACCGCGCGGTCAGCTCGCGGCGACCCAGGCCGCGATCGCGAAGCTGCCGAAGGGCAAGCCCGCCGACCAGCACTACTACACCTCGGATTCCGCCGTGCGCGAGGTCTGGTTCGATGCGTCGCGCGCCAAGGGCGCCAAGGCGCTGTTCGATCGGCAAGCGGCGCTGTTCGCCGACCACGCGTTGAACCCGGCCGACTACGATCTCGCCGAGTACACCCAGAACAACGATGGCGGCACCCAGCGCAGCGGCGCGCGCTTCCACTGGCGCCACGGCTTCGTCCGCGCCGCGTGGTTCGAGCTCGGCGGCGCGGGGGCGGAGGGCCTGGCCGCCGTCACGCACGCCGTCGGCCATCCGTCGTGCCGGTTCCTGCGCAGCTTGACCCTCGGCCAGCTTTACGACAGCGGCTACGGTACCAAGGCCCTCACCGCGATCGCGAAGGTCACGCCGAAGACGCTGCGCTTCCTCCACCTCGGCGACTTCGGCATCGGCTCGCCGGAGATCTCGTGGGTCGATGTCGGCGACGTATCGCCGTTCTACAAGGCCACGCCCGATCTCGAGATGCTGGTGATCCAGGGCGCCGGGATCCAGCTCGGCGCCAAGGTCGACCTGCCGAAGCTCCGCCGCCTCGAGATCCGCACCGGCGGGCTTCCCGCAAAGACCGCGCGCGCGATCGCGGCGTCGAAGCTCCCCGCACTCGAAACGTTGATCGTGTGGTTCGGCGACCGCGACTACAAGGCGACCACGAAGCTCGCCGACATCACGCCGCTGCTCGCCGGCAAGGGCATCCCGAAACTCACCCACCTCGCGCTCGCCAACTGCGAATTCGCGAACGAGCTCGCCGCGGCGATCGTGAAGTCAAAGATCGTGAAGCAGCTGCGCACGCTCGATCTCTCGAGGAGCGCGCTGGACGATGACGGCGCGCGGATCCTCGCCGATGGCAAGCAGGCGCTGTCGCATCTCGAGACGCTCGACGTCTCCGATAGCAACCTCACGCCTGCCGGGGTCAAGCTCCTCAAGGGCGTCGCGCAGACCGTGCTCGCCGGCGACCAGCGCGAACCGTACGACTGGGATGAAGACAAACGTCGCTACGTCTCCGTCGGCGAATAGCTCGCTCACTCACAGCTTGGCCGGGACGCGCGGCCAGCCGTCCGCGAATTCGAGGCGATCGACCCGCACGTGGCGGCGACCGCCAGGCTCGCCGTCGCAGCTCGGCATGCCTTCGGAGACCCGGTACGCGTGATAGACGACAAATCGCTCGCCCGCTGGTCCTTGCGTGATCGACACGTGACCGGGTGCGGCCCACGTCGCGCCTCCAGCGACGAGGGGCTGCGGTCGCTTCTCGAACGGGCCGAATGCCGATCGCGACCGTGCGACGCGGATCGAATAGTCAGGATCGCAGTACCGCGCGGAGCTGTAGAACAGATAGTAGTACGCGCCTTCGCGAATCACCCACGGCGCCTCGATGTTGTCCTGCTCGCGCGGCTCGGCGACGAGCACTGGCTTCGCGTCGCCCGCGATCGTGCGACCGTCGTCGGCGAGAGCCTGAACGTGAATGGAGGGCGGAACCTGTTCGCTCTTGAAGTACAGGTAGCGCCGCCCGCCCTCGACCAGGACGTGCGGATCGCTCGCTCCCTCACGCGGAGCGATGAGCGGCGCACCCTCGTCGCGATAGGGTCCGGCGACCGCTGTCGCGGTGGCGATCCCGATCGCGTGACGCGCATCGGTGACGCGCATGGTGAAGTACGCGGCGAAGCCATCCGGTGTCGGATGCAACTCCGGCGACCAGTCATGCCCGTCGGCCCACACCGGTCGCTCGCCCGGAAAGACCCACGCGACCTGCCGCCAGCTCGCGAGGTTCGACGAGACATAGATCGGATAGATGTTGCCGGCGCGCCCGCCGGTACACGTCATGTACCAGCGAGTGCCAACTCGCGACACCGCCGGGTCCGCGCAGTTCTCGAGGACAGGGTTCGCGATCGCACCCGCGCGCCGCTCGGGTGTCGGCGCCGCCGGTGAGCTCTCGGTGGGAGCCGGTGGAGGCGCGACGCGATCCGACTCGATGACCTTGCCCATGGTCGATGGCGTTCGAGCCGTGGTCGGCGCATCTGCCGTGCGCGCGACCGAGAAGAGTGCCGCGATCCCCAGCAC
>JACCYD010000324.1 GCA_013696695.1 Deltaproteobacteria bacterium
GGAGGGAACGTCGACGACGCTTCGCCAGCTCACGCTCGCGCTGACGAGCGTGCCGTCGGGCGCGACGGTCTTGCTCGACGGCAAGCGCCTCGGCAAGACGCCGCTCGACACCACGGTCGACGTCCCGCCGGGCAAGCACGTGCTGAAGCTCCGCCTCACCGGTTTCAACACCGTGAAGATCGACGTCGACGGCAACCTCGAGCGAGAGGTCGTGATGACGAAGGCCAAGCCGAAGCCGGCCGACGAACCGCCTGCTCCCGGCGGTGGCCTCGATATCCCGAACTGAGGCCGGAGCTCGGGAAGCGACTCGACGTCGTTAGTAGTGCCTGAGCTCCCACTTCTGGTTGTACCCACCGTGGCAGCCGTAGAGCTGCATCCACAGGCTCTCCCAGTTCAGGCCCGAGGCGACATCGATGCACTTGTTCCCCGGGGTCACCGGCGACCGGAAAGCGGTGTGACTGACGTCGTTCAGCAGGTCACTACTATCGAGAATCCAGCGCGTCGGAGAAGGCTTGAGCCCAGTCGCGTCGACGCACGCCGCCAGTCGAAGCAGCGTGTTGTTGGCCGCGGGGCCCTCGAACGCGACGCAACGGGTCGGGTGCGCGATGCTCACGATCTGAAAGTTCGTGAGGCTCGCTGGCACGATCTTCCACTGCTGGTTGAGTCCGCGGTGACAGGGGTACTGCACGATCGGCGTGCCGATAGCGCTGCCACCACCCGCGATGTCGAGACACATGCCGGCGCCGCTCGTGTTGATCATGCTCTTGATCTGCACGCGCACGTTGCTCTGGAGCTCGCTCTCGGTCTCGGTGAGCTCGACATCGAGCTCCTCGTCGCCGGGCTCGGGCTCGCTCATGCAACCAGCCGCCAGAACGACACCGAACAGGGACGACATCCACATTGCTGTCTTCATCATGTGACCAGACGAAGAGCAACCGCCGTACCGCGCCGATGATGGCGTCAGGCGATGCAAGCTGCTGAAACGCGGTCGTCGATCGATGAGACGTCTCATGAGACATGCGCCGCGCGACTGTCACGCGTCAGATCTCGAAAGGTTCCTCGGGAACGAGAGCCACTTGCTCACAGTCAGGTCGGCTTCGCCGGCGAACGGAGCAGCATGCGTGGTGGACGTCAAAGACGTCGCCGGCGAACCGCACCGCGTGCTTCATGACAGGTCGTGGTCAACCGCTGCGTAACGCCGCGGATAGAAGGCTAGCTCGCTCGTCCCCGAGGAAGAACCAGCTTCGCGCGGAACCCCTCCGCAGTGCAAGCCGGCATGGTATGGAGCAGGCCATATGGCCGACACCGAGAAGCCCAAGACCCTCGCGAAGCAGGCGACCGAGCGCGTGTTCGCCGCGCTCAACCGCGCCGACGAGATCGGCGGCGAGATCCGCGACTACCTCCAGGACAAGGTCGCGACCGACCCGCGCTACGTCAACGCACGCAAGCGGATCGCGAAGCTGATGGGGCGCAAGTTCGAGTCGCGCGACGAGGCCGCGAAGGCCGCGGATTCGCGCGCGCGCAAGACGGCCGCAGTCGCAGCGACGACCGCCTCGACGACGAAGGTCAAGCAGGTCGGGTTCGGCGATCCGTCGCTGAAGGCGCAGATCTTCGGCAAGAAGAGCTGTCCGTGGTCGGGTCGCGCGATCACGCTGCTCGAGCGGCACAAGGTCGATTACGAATTCCTCGATCTCGAGGAGCCCGAGCACGAGGCGAAGGCCGCGCCGCTCGCGCTCGAGACCAGGCAGAACACGGTGCCGTTCGTCTATCTGCGCGGCCAGTTCATCGGCGGCTTCAACGCGCTGTCCGAGGTCGAGCGCCTCGGTCAGCTCGAGGTCGCGCTGATGTCGCCCGAGGAGCGCGAGAAGGCGCCCGCGCACGTGAAGTTCGTCGAGATCGTGCCGCGGCCGAACACCGATGAGGTCGCGCCCGCGGAGACCGACGCGTCGACCTAGTGGCGTCGATGCCCTGATCAGGGCGCGCAGAGGAACAGGCTGTTCATGTTCCCGGTGCCGTCGTCGACCTGATCCGGGTTGGTCGGGTCGATGATCCAGTTGTTGGCGTTGACGATGAACTTGTACTGGTGCGAGCCGGCCTCGAACGCGTAGCTGCCGGTCCACGCGCCGTCGACACCCTTCGCGAATTCGGTCGCGCCGTGCGCGGGATCCGCGCCCCACTGCGAGAAGCTGCCGGTCAGCCACACCGTCGACGCGGTGCTGTGGCCGTCGAGCCGGAACTCCTTGTCGCACGTGGCACCTTGCTGCTCGCCGTCGACGGGCGGACCGTCCTCGGTGGCGGCCGGGGCATCGACGTCAGGATCGGGACCGACGTCATCGCCTTTGCCGTACCCCGGCGGGCGACACGCGACGAGAAGCAGGATCAGGGCAAACCGCACGGCGGCCTCCTCTTCAAGGCATGTGCCACGCGAGGTTCTCGACGGTCCGCGGGTCTAGAAGCGCACGCTGCGATTGTCGACATCGAGCGAGGTTTCGTTTGGCAACGCGCGACCCGATCGCGGTCATAGGTCCGCGATCCCATGGGGGTGAACACACAGCGGAAAACCCGGTTCACGGGCATGGTTCATGCCTCGGGACGGATCGATGCGCGCCCGCTCGATGCTGATCCCGGTGGTCGTTTTCTCGGCTCTCGGCCTGTCGACCCCCGCTGGGGCGATCGAACCGGTGGCCTCGTTCCGCTATCTGGTCACCGGCAACGGCTTTGGCTTTCAGGTCTACGACGCCAGCGCGAACGCCATCAAGCACTACCTCGAGCGGCCGTACCGCTACATCCGGGCGAACCCGCAGAACCCCGATGGCGAGGGCATCGTTCGCCGCAACCTGGTGTTCGACACCTACTTCGGTGTGAAGAGCCCGAGCGCGGCGCTCTGGCTCGGCGGTCGCGCCCCGAACGAGATCGGATACGTCGCCGAGACCAACGTGATCCGCTCGGCGATCAGCGCCGGTGGCGTGCAGACCGAGACGTTCTACGTCGCGCCGTTCGGCTACGCCGGCAACGCGATGGTGATGCTGCTCAAGGTCACCAACACCGGCGGCTCGAGCATGCCGGTCACCGCGTACTCGAACCACAACTTCAAGCTCGGCAACGCGCCGAACCCGGACGAGCCCGGCGCGAATAACGAATCGATCAGCTTCGACTCGGCGTCCGGAGTCGCCACCGAGAGCGGCCCCGGCGGCGGCACCGTGGTGTACGCGCCGATCGGCGGCGTCGACGTGTCGAGCTGCGCCGACAACGCATTCCAGACCGT
>JACCYD010000383.1 GCA_013696695.1 Deltaproteobacteria bacterium
AATGATCACCGACGAGGTGATGCCGTTCTCCGCGCGCGTGGTCAGGCTGTGAACCTCGGAGAGCCGGCGGCGCAGGCCTTGCGCGACGGCACCGACGAATGCCGACCACGTCGGATCGGCGATCGGCGGCGCCTCGGCGATGAACGGCATCGCGGCGACCTCTTCCTCGCGCACTTCGCGCGACGCCTCGGCGATCAGCGCGATGCCGAGCAGCGGCAACAGGTAGTGATGCGGCCAATGGAACTCGTAGCCGCCGAGCACGAGGAACGCGATCCCGGTGCCGACGAGGCGCCGCGCGGCGCTACCGGCGAGCAAGCACGCAGACAGCGTCCACGCGAGCGTCGCGATGGCGAGCAGGTAAAGCGCGAGCTTGCGATCGGCATCCGCGCTGAGCTGGATACCGATCGCGAAGTTGGTCGCAGTCGCGAGCGTGGCGTACCAGAGCCGCGCGACGACGGCGCCGACGGCCGCGACGGCCATCGCGATCACGATCGGGATCGGGCGTGTCACCGAGCGCGCGAACGGCCGCGGCGCGAAGCAATACGGCGTGGCGAGCGCTGCGAGCTGCAGCAGCACGACGCCGATCTTGTGGCCGGTGACGCCCGGACCACCGGGGGCTTCGAACGCACCCTCGGGCCACATCAGCTTGCCCACGATCATCATGCCGGTGTGATAGAGGAGCGGCAGCGCGACGAGCGGCAAGCCAACCTGGACGCCGAGATCGCGCTCGCGGCCGAACACGTTGACGAGCATCGCGATCACGGCCAGCGCGAACACGATCTCGAGCAGGAAGCTGGTCCACGGCGGCATCGTGACGACGAGCGGCACCGCGGCCACCAGCGTGGCGACGCCGAGCGCGACGTGCGCGACCATGTCGCGGAGCCCTCGGTTGTGATCGACCGCGGCGATGCAGCGCGCGACGATCACCATCACCGCGAGGACGCCGGTGAAGTACATGACGAACAGCCCGACGTAGTCGAGGGCGGTGTGCCACGCCGGCGGCTCGCCGAGCATCGGCCGCAACATCGGCACCGCGCAGCGATTGATCGCGAGCTCGAGCAACGCGACCACGAGCAGGACATGGACCGCGGTGATGCGGCGTGGTGCCCTAGCCATTGCTCGTCTCGCTACGCACGGACACCAAGAATAAAAACCGTAGCGTTGTGGACCAGTTGGGTCAAGCGACGCCTACGGGCGCCGGGCTTGTTCTGCCAAAAACTTCGCCCCTGGACGCCGGTCCGTATCCTACATCCATGATCAAGCTGCCCGTGGTGGTGCTGCTGGCGCTTGCCTCTGTCTCGACGGCAGGTCGCCGGGTCGTCCTCGATCCGGGGCACGGCGGCTCGAATGCGGGCGCTGCCGGTTCGGGGCTGCGGGAAAAGCACCTGACGTTCGCGCTGTCGGGGCAGATCGCGGAGCGTCTGCGAGCGAAGGGCATCGAGGTCACGCTGACCCGCACGGCGGATGTCACGCGTACGCTGCGCCAGCGCGGCGAGGTCGCGGCGGCACACGCTGCGGACGTGTTCGTGTCGATCCATGCGAACGCATCGCCGACCCGCACGCAGCGTGGCTACGAGACCTTCGTGCTGACGACGCGCGGAGTCGACGTCGATGGCCGCGCGCTGCGCAGCGATTCGTCGCTGCCGCGGCCCGGGGTCGATCGGGAGATCGGCTTACTGCTCGATGATGTCGAGCGCGGTGCGGTGCAGTGGGAAGCCGCTGATCTCGCCGCGCGGATCCAGCGCGCGATTCGAGATCGCCGCGGTGCGAGCGGCGATCGCGGCGTGCGTCAGGATTCGCATCACGTGTTGCTCGGCGCGACGATGCCGGCCGTGCTGGTCGAGGTCGGCTTCGTCGATCATCCGATCGAAGGTAAGGAGCTCGCGCTGCCTGCGGTGCAGGCGCAGCTGGCCGATGCGATCGCCGCGGCGATCGAAGATCAGCTCGCCGATTGAATCTGTGATCCTCGTAGCCGGATCACTGGAACGGTAGGCTCGAGCACTCGATACAGATCGAGAGTAGAAAAACTCTCAGACGTATTCGAGATTTACCGTAAGAAACCTACACCGTGCGCCCATTACAACCTGTGCTCGATGGCTCGATCGATCCTTGGGTGGGTGGCCCAGATCGTCGTCGTCATGGCGGCATGCGCGTCGCCTGACGATCCGACGTCTCGAGGTCCTGACTATGCGGGTTCGCCCGCTGACGACGACTCTGATGGCGACACCAAGTCAGATAGCGGAGATAGCGGGGACTCGCCGAGCGGCGGGGACACACCTGACGGCGAACCGGGGAGTGGCGACAGCGCGCAGGTTATTTCGCTGGCGACCGGTTGCCCGGCGTACGGCTCCGGCGTGTACACGCCATTCACGGACTATTCCGCAGTGTCGACGGCAAGTGTTGCGACGCTGCCGTGGCGCGGCCGCACTACCAGCTATCCGGACTCGATCGAGGACTTCCGCGGCTACCCCGCGGTGACGACGTCGGTCGAGTGCAGCAACACCAAGGGCACGCGCGACTACGTCGACGTCACCTCGGGGTGTCTCGATGCCGTGACGGCCGGCGGCGACAAGGTCGGCCGGATCCACGGCACGTCCTCCGGTTACTACCGCTCGTTCGCCCTGCCCTACGACCAGGCCAACCAGCGCCAGGTCGCGTGGGGCGATCAAGGCGTGGAGTATCGATTCCAGTACTCCGAGTGGACCGGCGATGCCAGCGGCCCCGGCTTCAAGGCCTTCGTGCGCTATCTGACCGAATACGATCTCTAC
Organism: Deltaproteobacteria bacterium; assembly: GCA_013696695.1. Classification (GTDB taxonomy): domain Bacteria; phylum Myxococcota_A; class Polyangia; order Haliangiales; family Haliangiaceae; genus JABFXX01. The sequence goes on from JACCYD010000383.1 coordinate 2,769, forward strand.
GTCGCATCGTGGCGGATGGACGGCGTGGTCCAGATCCAGAAGAAGCGCTGTGGCACGTACACGGTGCTGACGCGCAACGATAACTACGGCCAGCCGTCGCCGAACGTCTGGCACACGATGCGGTTCCAGGTCGTCGGCAACGAGCTGCGGCTGTACCTCGACGGCGTGCTCGCGATGTCGGCCACCGATGACGAGATCTCGCACGGCACCGCCGGCCTCCGCATCGACTCGGCCGAAGGCGCGCTGATCGACGACTGGAAGGTCTACGCGCCGTGAGCCGGTCAGGCCGTTGACGTCGACCTGAACTTGAACTTGAACGCCACCTTGGACGTTGTCGTTGACCGATCGCCGCGTTGCCGAAGAATCAGTGCGACCAACGATAGGTTCTCTTTCCAGAGATTTGGAACCCAGCACCTGGCTCTGCCATCGGGCAACGTGTCAGCGATGTGTTGTCCGTTTCCGAAGACGGATCCTGTCGAAGACAACGTTCAAGGTGGGGTTCACGTTCAGGGTTCACGTCGACGATGACGTCAAGGTCGACGCCAGTTAGGCCTTGCCGCCGACGACGGCCTGCATCGCCTCGATGTGGGCCTTGATGTACGCGAGCTCGGCCTTGGCCTTGATCGCCTCGAACCACACGGTCTCGCGGAACCGCTTCGCATCGGCGCTATCGGCCGCGGCGAGCGCCTGGAGCTGGCGATCGAGATCTGCGACCAGCGCCGCGACCTCCACGCTGCGCTTGGTCTGGACGTCGATCATCGCGCGCAGACCATCGACGTTGGTGTTCGGCGTCAGCGGGTTGACCGTCTGCGCATAGCGAGCGCGTCCCTCGCGTGCTCGCCGGTTGCCGCTGCCCACGAACAGCGCGCCGAAGTTGATGCCGACCTCGACCAGCGCGAAGTAGCGCGTCTGCGCGTTGTCGCCGTTGAGGAAGCGATCCGCACCGGCGCGGACGCCGAGATCGTAGGCGCGGATCGTCCGCAGCTTGCCTTCGCTCCGTTCGAAGTCCGCATCGGCTGACCGGTAGTCACCGAGCAAGCCATCGAGCCCCTTGGTGTCCGAGCTCGGAATCGCGGCGAGCTCGCGTCGCGCTTGTGCGACCTGTGATCGCAGGTCCTCGATGCGAAGCCGGGTCGAGATCGCTTCCTGCGTGGTGATCCGACGCGCGTCGAGATCCGCTTTGCTCTCCGCGAGGAGCTTGTCGGCCTGCGGCTGCGCCGCGTCGAACACGGCGAGTCGCGCCGCGATCGCGCGAGCCGTGGTGGTATCGCGGATCTGCGCGGCGATCGACTGCATCGCGAGCTGCGCCTTGTGGCGGCGGCAATCCGCCGCGGCACGCGACTTGGTGGCCGAGGCGGCCATGAGATTGGTGAACGAGTAGCGCAGGCTCGCGATCGCGCGCAGATCGTTCGCCTCGGCGTTCGGATCGGGCGCGACGGCAAACTCCGGTTGCTGGATGTAGCCGAACTGCGCGGCCAGCTGCGGTGCGGCGAGCGTGGCCGCCGCGGCCGACGCGGTGCCTTCGATGTAATCGCAATAGCCATCATCGGTGGGCTGGGCGAATGCGACCGCCGGGGCGACCGTGAGGAACAAGGCTAGGGAGCGCTTCATGACTGGGAGACAGACTTCCAGACTTGTGCCAGGCATACGAAACCCTCCGAGAGTGCGTGCGCGCCCATGGGGCCGGCACCGCACGTGCTCCATCTTCGGACATGCTTTGGTTTCGAATGGCTTTGCTCGGCTCGCTGGCCACGCTCGGTGCGTGTGACTCGAACACAACCCCACGCGATCCCGCGACATCGCCGCGCGGTGGCAACGCAGCGCCCGGCGCCAAGCGCGCGCCATATGTGCCTCATGCCGAGCGGTCGCGCTCGCCCGAGCGTCCCGTGCACGATGTCGCGGCCGACGCCTTGTGCGTGACGAAGGGCAAGCTCGGCCGCTCGCGCATCGAAGTGCCGACGTTCCGCGCAGTCGCCCCGGGGAACGCCGGTGACGCGATG
>JACCYD010000403.1 GCA_013696695.1 Deltaproteobacteria bacterium
GTCGTGTACTGCAGCCCATCGTCGAGTGTCATCGGCAAGCTCGATACGAGTGCCGGCAATTCGGTCGCGGCGGCGGCCGCCTCGAGCCGCTTGGTCTCGGCGTCGTAGTCTTGCTGATAGCGGGCGAGGGTGGCGGCGGCGTCCTTGGTGCCGAACTGCGTTTGCAGGCGAGCGAGCTCGGCATCGATGCGCGTCTTGCGCTCGGCATCGAGCTTCTTGCGGTACTCCGGGCTCGGCTTCGCGGCGACGGCGTACGGCGTGTCGAGCAGGCCCCAGGTGCGCAACCGATCGCGCCACGGGTTGGTCTTGCCGACGAGCGTCTCGCGCACCTTCACGAGGGCGGGCCGCAACGTCAGCGATTTCTTGAAGCCGCCGGTCTTCGATAGCGATTGGAGATGATCCATCCAGCCGGAGCTGGTGCCGCGCGATCCGAAACCGGGCGGCGAATCGAGGAACTTGTTGAGCCGGCGCTGCAGGTCGACGACGCGGCTCGATACCTTCGCGTTGAACGCGGTCAGATCGGCGGCGCCGTCGGGAAGCTGTGCGATGCGCGAGAGCTCCGCGAGCATCAACGCGCGGACCTCGCCGAGCGTCTTGTCATCGAGCTTGTCGGGCTTGGCTCCGGTGACACCGATGAACACGGGATGGCCCTGATCATCGGTGTTGTACGCCCACACGCTGTTCGCACCGAGATCGAGAACGCGCGTCTTGCTGTCGATCAACTTCTTGTAGAGCACGGTGCTCTCGTCCCCGGCGAACGCGTCGAGAAACAATCCGAGCAACACGCGCTCGGCGTCGTCGAGCTTGCGCGTCGCGGGCCACGCGAACATCATCGGGCCCGGGTTCGTGGCGTCGGCATACGGGTACTCGATGATCTTCGTCGTGCCGCTCGAGGCGCCGGTGGGCTTCGGCAGATCGGCCTCGGCGGACAGCTTGCCGACGTGCCCGTTCTTGGCCTTCGCGTCGTCGAGGATCTTGTCGGCGTGCTCGAGCACGCTCGCGAGCGACATCGACGATGGATACGCCGCGATCATCCCCATGTTCGCCAGGTGATAGGCGTCCTTGTGGAACGCGCGGATATCCGCGGGCGTCATCGTTCGGATCGCATCGGGGTGGCCACCGGAATCGAGCGCGAGTGGATGGGTGGCGCCGAACACCAGCTGGCCGATCGCGCGCCACATCCCGACGTCGGGATTCTCGTAGGTGCGAACCATCTCGTTGTAGACGGTGCCCTTCTCCTCGAGCCGCAGCTTCCCGGCGTCATCCTTGTCGACGCCGAAGTTGCGCACCTCGCGCCGGATCTCCTCGTCGGTGTAATCGGGGTTCACCATCGCGTCGAGGTGGTTCTCGAACACCGGCCAGAACACGTCGTGCCCGGCCACCGTGTGGAAGTGGTAGGCGGTGCGCCACTGCGCGGTGAACGCTGACGACTCCGCGAGGGCCATTGCTTCGCTCGAGCCGAGCTTGCGTCCGCGATCGCCTTTGCCGAGCAGCAAGTGCTCCTGCGTGTGCGGCTCGCCCTTGTCCGAGGTCGGGAACGACGTCACCCAGATGAAGCCTTGGGGTGCGGTCTCGACGCGCAAGTAGTCCAGCGTGAACTTCGTGGCGTCGTGGACGAACCGGCCGCCGAGGGGCTGATCGGCATCGTCGAGATACAACGTCGTCGCCGTGAAGCCGTGCAGCTTGCTGCCCTCGGACAACGCGCCGAGCTCGCCGGCAGCCGGAGGCTTCGCGACGGTTCCCGACCCATCGCCCGGCGTCGGTGTGGTGATCTTCGTCGGTTCGGGTGGGCGGCAGGTCGTGAGTGTGAAGGGCAACATGAGGAGCAGGTGACGCGGATGCATCGGCCGGCACTCTAGCGCACGCCGTCCCGTAAGCGGCTACTGTCCTCCGCGTGAATCCGGCCCTCGCCATCCGCACTGTCGTCGAAGGCTTTCACCGCCACGATAGTGTCGACCGCGCGCTGTCACCCGACGGACCGCCGCGCGTGGGCGATGCGGTCAAGATCCAGCTCACGCTCGCGATCCCGCTCGCGTGCGCCGAGTACCCCGACGAAACCACCACCTGGCTCGCGATGGGAGGCACCATCGTCGAGGTCGTCGATCCCGATCGTGTCGTCGCCCAGGTCGTCGCGAGCACCGAACGTGCCCCTGCTGACTTCGGCGGCGGCTGGCGCGCCGAGCTGGTGCGTGCCCGCGGACTCGAGTTTCCGTGGTGCGTGTCGCGGCTCGCACCGTCGCCCCCGATCGAACGCACGATCGGCGCGCGGCACGAGGGCAACCACTACTTCCGCATCGCGTGCGAGGGAGACCAGGCGCGCGCCGCCTTCGACGACGTCCTGCGCGCCATGAACGCCGAACCCGCCGAACACTCGACGTTCCTCTCGCTCGTGCTCGGCTCGTACGTGGCCTGGCTGTTCATCGTGCCGCCCGAGCTCGACGATGTCGCGCCGGCGTACGAGCTGCTCGTCGACGCGGCGGATGCGGTGATCGTGTTCGGAACGTCATCGCGTGCGCGTCCGGCAGGCGTGGTCGTCGTCGAGAGCGAGGCTGGTGCGCCGGCGATCGATGCCTGCAAGGCCGCGATGCGTGCCGTGCTGGAGCAAGTGCGCGCGAAAGTCTGATCAGGTGGCGCCGAGGAGGAGCTCTTTGCCGAGCAGCCCGCAGATCTCGTGAACCTCGTCGACGACGTGCGTGAGCAGGTCGTGCACCGACGGACCCGCGAGCGGCTCGGCGGCCCGCGCGGCGACCCACAGATCGAGGACGCGCAGTTGCTCGAGGGCGCTTCCGCCGGGGAGCTCGTGGCGATCGGGCGGGCGGATATCGCTCAGGCGGTCGTACGCCGAGTGCACGCAGTAGGCAATCGAACGCGGGAAGGCGGGCTCCGAGACGAGGAACTTCGCGACGGCGTCGGAGCTGACGCGGCCGGCGGAGCGCTTGAGATAAGCCTCGCTGCCGGACAGCGCGCGCAGCAGGGAGAGCCAGAGCGCGGTCTCGATGATCTGGCCGCCGGTCGCGCGGCGAGAGGCGAGGGTGAAGTTGTGATGATGGACGTCGAGCATCCGGGCCGTCTGACCGACGCGCTCGAGCAGCACGCCGAGCCAGATGAAGTCGAGCGGCTCGTCGTGGAGCATCGTCGAGCGCATCAGACCGAGGGCGAGCTGCGTGCCGCGACGGACGTGGTGATAGAACTGGTCGCGGTGGTTCGCGTAGACCGCCTGCGCGGTGTGACTGTCGCTCCACAGATGGAGCTCGTTGACCGCCTCCCAGGTCTCGAGCGAGAGCACCTCGCGGATCGAGCGGGCGTTCCATCGCGCGGCGCGGATGGTGTTGTGGAGCGAGGCGCTGTTGGTCTCGGTCCACACCATGAATCGCTGCACGACCTCGGAATCGCCCCACGTGGGGTGCTCGTCGTCGCCGCTGCATAGCGCGTCACAAAATTGATCTTCTTCGCCGGAGACCACGATAACGGGGCGCCAGACTTGTTCGGGTGGGAGCTCGGCATCGAGCGCGAGCGAGACCGAGGCGCCGAGCATGCGGGCGATGGCCTCGGCGCGCTCGACATAGCGCCCGAACCAGAAGCAGTGATCGGCGACGCGCGAGATCACGCGTTCTCTTTCATGACCCAGGTGTCCTTGCTGCCTCCGCCTTGCGACGAGTTGACGACGTAGCTGCCCTCCTTGAGGG
>JACCYD010000411.1 GCA_013696695.1 Deltaproteobacteria bacterium
CGCCGTCCACCGAGAGGGTGAGGCCGCCGAGCGGGCCCTTGTACGGCTCCGGCGGCGTCCACGTCAGCTCGGCCGTGGTGGTTTGGAGCGGGGCAAGCGTCACGAGTGGCGGAGTCGTGAGCTCGAGTCCCGGAAGCCCGGGCTGCTGGAGCGCGACGGCGAGCCCGGTGGCCGGGTCGGTCGCGGACAGGTTCGTCAGCTTGATCACGATCTTCGTCGAGGTGCCGACGAGTGGCTTCGCCTCGTCATCGCCGACGTTTCCGACCGGGTGGTCGATGCCCGAGCACTGGAACGGGATGGCGACCGAAGCGTCGGCGGCATCCGGATCGTTGGTCGTGAACGTGATCGAACCGGTGAACGCAGCGGCCGACGTCGGCGTGCAGGTGACCTGATAGAGCTCCACCCCACCGGGCGCGATCTGATGCGAGCTCGTGGTGCCGGTGACCGCGAACACCGCGCCCGCGAGCTGGGTGGTCGCCGACACCGTGAGCGGCTGACTGCCCGTGTTCGTGACCTTGATGACCCGCGGTGGCGCGCTCGTCGTGCCGAGGTTGACCGTCAGGAAATCGATCGGAGTCTGCGGCGAGATGTCTGCGCTCAGGGGCGGCGGGATGCCGACGCCGCTCACCGCGATCGACTTCGACGAGCCACCGTCGAGGCGGACGATGATCCGGCACTGATCGGAGGTCGGCAGTTGCAACGTCGGCCGGAACCGAACCCCGAACGCGTAGGTCACCTCCTGGAATGCGGTGCAGCTCAGCTCGCCACCACCATACCCACCACCTTCGAAGGAGACGCAGAACCGCTGCACGACCGCACCGGCCGCTTCGGGTGCCTCGACCTCGAACTCGGGGCACGTCGACTCGATCGACTCGATCCTGTCGAACTGCAAGCTGTCCGCCGGCGGTGCCGGACTCACGGTGAACGTGCGCGGATCCGAGACCGTGGTGACCGCCACCCTGCCGAAGTTGCCGTCGCCATCGAGCACGACGAGTGGCGACACGTGCTCTCGCACGCGGTCCCTCGGCTGACCGCACGCGACCAGGCAGGCAACCGCGAGGATGAATCCCGCTATTCGCAACAACACCACGATCGCTGGTGGCTCTCGACGCGTCAAGCGACAGCGCGCTCGGCGACCGCACCTACATCGGCGCTATCGGCAGTCCTTGAACGACGTGGTGGTCGCCTTGCCGGATCGTTTTCCGGCGTGATCGTGATCGAACCACCAGGTGCCGTCGTGGAGAAAGCCGACGGTGGCAGGGATGGTGTCCTTGGTCCGCGACAGCTGCCAGACCTGCGCGAACGTGCACCGCGGCGGTGCTTTGAGCGTGTGATTGCAGTCGTCGTCCTCGCGGATCCGCGCGGTGATCCCGGTCGCGGTGACGTCGACCATCACGTAGCAAGGGATGTCGTCGTTGGTCGCGTTGCGCGTGGGTGGAAACACCGAGTGGGAGGGCGAGCGGAACTCGTAGTACGAGCTCGAGCTGGTCTTCAGCGTGAGGTCGACCGAGCCATCGGGGAGCACGTTCTCGTAGAACTCGAACTCCGTGAGCTCGGCATCGGGATAGATCGTGCGCGCGAGGGCCTTCGCCTTGGGCAGGTACGCGAGCGGATCGAACTTGCTGGGATCGAAGTCGATCAGCCGGGTGGCGGGCGGCGGCCGTTTCTGCGAACCGATGATCACGTTCGGGCCGGTCGTCACGTTCGATCCGAGATGCACCCCGTGATCGATCGCGCTGCCGCTACCGACGATGATCGGAGGGACATTCGCTGGGCCGGCCGGGATGTTCGAGCCGGAGCCCTGCGCGATCGCGGACCCCGCCGGCTGGTCGAGCGGCGGCGAGGTGCTCGGCGACTCCGAGGACGACCGGACCGCGAGCAGCGTGATCGTGGTTGCCAGCGTAGCGGACAGCACGATCGCCACGACCACTGGCCATCGCGAACGCGTCTTCTCCGGTGGCGCGAGCTGAGTGCGCGCCGCGGGGTCGTCGTAGCGACGGCCGGCGATCGCGTGGTCCGGCAACGCGCCGCGGGTGAGCACACCTTCGGATCCTCGTTTCGGCCGATCCGGCCACACGCCGGGCCCGAGCTCGGCTTCGGATCCCCGCGGCATCGCGCCTTGTCCCTCCATGCCGCGCAGATCGCGCGTGATGTCGTGGCCCGCAGCACCGGGCGGACGCTGCGTCGACTCGTGGTTGCGCAGGTGAGGGC
>JACCYD010000418.1 GCA_013696695.1 Deltaproteobacteria bacterium
GGTCCCCAGTGCGGCGGTGATCTTGTACTCGCCGACGGTCTCGCCGATCACAGCGTCGTCAGCCTATCACGCAGCCGGAACGCGCACGTATTCAGGGACTATTTGGCGATCGGGATGGTGGCAGCGAAGCCGCGCGCGTTGGGTTGAGCTTCCATGCCTGGATCGCACCGCCGAAGCACAGCTCTCGCTCGCCCAGCTTGGTGAGCCGGGCCATCTCCAGATCCTGATCCTCGAGCTCCTTGTCGAGGCCAGGCCACGCGACCGTCAGGTCGACCTGGGCGACCGCGCCGTCGGCATCGACCACGATCTTCGCCGTCATCGGCACTTTTGGCAGGGTCAGCCCCTCGAAGCACTTCGCGATCGGCGCTCGGTTTGCGTCGTAGGCGGCCTTGATCTGCACGCTACCGTCGTCCTTGCTGGCGGTCGCGATGCAAGCGGTCCGATCCGCGTCGAGCGGCGCCAGGACCGGATCGAGCCTTTCGATGATCGCATCGGCCGCCGCGTACTGCGCTTCCTCATCCTTCTGAAAGCGCTTGCCGATCATCGTTGTCATCAGCTTCGTCCACTTCGTACCGGTCGCCGTGATCTTGCCGATCGCGCTGCATTGACCGCGCGAGGCCAGGAGCGCCGTCTCTTCCTTGCGCGGCTTCGCCCACTTCACGAATGCCACCACGACGGCCTGCAGCGTCTTCATGTCCTTGAACTCGTACTTCTTCGCGAGCGCGATCGCCGCATCGACGTTGGCCTTGTCCGCGAACCCGAGCAGCTGTGCCGAGACGTTCGGCGTCGGCGCCGTCGCACACAGCGCGACATTCTCGGCATCGCGCTTCTCGCGAAACTTCGCCGGGCACGTGCACCCGACGCCCTTGTTCGTCGTGCCCGGCGCGCACGCGTAGCCGCTCGGGGGACCGGCGAGCACCGGCTCGGCGACGAACATCAGCATGACGACGACAAGCAGGCGGCGACGCGGCTTTGCCGCGAGAACACCGCTCCAACCCACCGTTCGACGCTGCGAATCACGCCGATCACGCCGGCTCAGCCTAGCGCGGTCGGAGCACCACGACTCAGCCGCACGATTCGTTCCCGACTCCCCGCTGCGTCAAGCCTCAAGGGGCGCGATGTATATACGGTATATACGCCGCGCCTTTGAGGGTGCTGCGCTGAGGTGCCCGCGTCAGGACACGTTCCCGCGTTCGATCCTCGGAGCGAATTACGGTTTTTTTCCTTCGGCTATCCGAGCGCGAGCGCGATCGGCTTCAGCTCCAACCGAACCCCCACGAAGATACAAGGTGTAGTTCGCAATCGCTTGGGCCTTGACCCCGTGCTGCCATTGCTCGTCCGCTAGAGCCAGCAGCGCCGGAGCAAACCCGGGTGAGGCCTCGAGCGTTTGCTTGAAGTAACTCATCGCACCCAAATGATCGCCACGTGCTCTCGCGATCTGGCCCAACCCGAAGCGTGAGTCCACATCTGCTGGATGTTGGGTCATCGCCGCACGAAACATCGTCTCAGCTTTCCCGAGATCGCCTGACGCGAGTGCTTTGTGCGCTCGCTCGTTGAGCGTTCGATAGTCACCGTTGGTATCGGTTCCCGTCGGCGACTTCGCTGTCGGCGGCTTGATTCCGGATCCCGCTCGAGCGGAGTCACCTTTGACGCAGCGAATGCCGATCGTCGCGCTCGCGATGCTCTCGGCCGAGGGATTCGGTCCGGCGCTCGCCTCGGTCGGCTTCGACAGCGGATTCTTCACCGCCGTCATGCGTGAGGCCTCGGGCATCTTCGAGGTGCCACCGAGGACGAGGGCGAGCCCATCGCCGGTGACCGTCGACGTCCAGTCGCGGAACACGCGCGTCCCCGTCCTTCGGGTCCTTCAGCGCGGGGCCGATGTGCCACGAGCCCTTCGCGATCGCGAGCCACGTCGTGTTCGTTGGCAGCGATCCACCGGCTGCGGTGCAGAAGCCGGTGGCCTGCTCGAACGACACCCAGCCGACCGGCTCGTCGGGCCGCGCGTCCGACCAGTCCTTGAGTGGCGTCGCCTTCGCGGCATCGGGCTTGGCGAGCGAGCCGAGATAGTCCTTGTACATCGCGCGCGTCACCTGGCGAGGCATCACCTGAGAGCCGTTGATGTCGGAGAACACGGGCTTCGTCCAGGTGGGCGGCGGCGTCGACGGTGCATCGGCGATCTCGACTGCGGCATCAGCGACGGGAGGCGGGCTCGCGATCGGATCGGAGGCGGTCTTCTTCTTGCCGCCCCCGCCGCCGCTCGAGGCCGCGACGATCGCTGCGATGCCACCACCGATGACGACGATGCCCGCGATCGCGTAGATCGCCGTGCGCGACTTGTTCTCCGGCGCGGCCGTGCCGGCCGCCGAGGACAGCGTCGTCGACGCAGACTGCGGCGGGACCGACTTCACCGAACTCGCCGGCGTCGCGACCGACTGCACCGGAATAGCCGGCGGTTGCACCGGGATCGCGGGCGAGCTCGCCACCGGCGCGGGCGACGCGCTGGACGGTGTCGGGGGTGACGGTGTCGCGGGCTGCGGCGTCGGGTGGTGCGGTGTCGGGTGGTTTGGCGTCGTGTGTTGTGGCGTCTGGTGACTTACCGGCGTCGGCTGATGAACCACCGGTGCGTGCGTCGGCGCATCGGCCGCCAGCGTGGGCGCGACCGGCGGTGGAGTGATCGCCGCGGACGACGTTGGCGATGCGACGTAAGGCTGACCGCTGCCGAGGTCGGAGAACATCTTCGCGATGTCGCGCAGCGGCGGCCGCGAGTATGGCGACTTCGCGAGCATCGCGTCGATCATCGTTTCGAGAGCCTCGGGAAGATCCGGCGCGATCGTACGCAGCTTCGGTGGCGGAGACCCGAGGTGCATGCCGCACGCCTCGGCGAAGCTGGCGGCGACGAATGGTGGCCGGCCGGTGGCCATCTCGAACACCAGGCAGCCGAGCGAGTAGATGTCGGCGCGCCAATCGACCTTGCCCGCATCGCCCCACTGCTCGGGTGCCATGTACGCCGGCGTGCCCATCGTGCCGACGGTGCGCGGACCGCCAGCGCCGGTCATGCCCGACAGCTTGGCGATGCCGAAGTCGAGGATCTTGACGCGCTCGCCACTCGCGAGCTCGGAGTCGGGACAGAGGTAGATGTTGTCGGGCTTGAGATCGCGGTGCGTGATGCCGGCGGAGTGTGTGGCCTCGAGGACGCCCGAGGCCTGCCGGCCGATGTCGCAGATCTGCGAGAGCGGAAGGCGCTGCAGGCGATGGACGCGCGACGCCAGGTCTCGCCCTCGAGGAACTCCATGACCAGATAAGCGTGGCCGGTGGAGTGGAACCCGACGTCGAAGATCTTGACGGTGCCGGCGTGCTTGATGCGGCCGACCGCGCGCGCCTCGTTGAAGAATCGATCGACATGCTGGCGATCGACCGAGATCTCCGGCCGCAGCACTTTGATCGCGACCTGGGTCCCGATGCTCGTTTGCTCCGCGAGGAACACCTCGCCCATGCCTCCAGCGCCAAACTTCGAGGTCACGCGGAAGTTACCGATCGTCTCTCCGATCACCGTCGCCCAGCGTACCAGCTTTCAAACCTTGTTATGGTGCGCTCCCCATGGACGTGATCGACGCGATCGGCAACACGCCGCTCATCGAGCTGAAGCGCGTGGCCGCCGGCTTGCCCGTCAAGGTGTTCATCAAGTGCGAGCACCAGAACCCGGGCGGGAGCGTCAAGGATCGCACCGCGCGCGCGATCGTGCTCGATGCCGAGGAGCGCGGCCTCCTGAAGCCCGGCTCGACGATGATCGAAGGCACGGCGGGAAACACCGGTGTCGGGCTCGCGCTGCTGGCGGGAGCCCGCGGCTACCGCCTGATCTGCGTGCTGCCGGAGAAGATGGCGATCGACAAGCGCATCGCCCTGCGCCAGCTCGGCAGCGAGGTCATCATCACGCCGAACGGCCCGCTGACGGCGCCGCACAATTTCCGTACCCTCGCGGCGCGGCTCGCCGAGGAGAACGGCTGGTTCCTCACCAACCAGTTCTTCAACCCGGCGAACCTCGGCGCCCACTACGGCACCGCGAAGTACAAGGGCACCGGCGAGGAGATCCTCGAGCAGGTCGCGCAAGCCGGCTACGAGCAGCCCGGCGCGTTCGTGTGCTCGTCGGGAACCGGCGGCACGATCAGCGGTGCCGGGCGGCGGATGAAAGAGAAGAGCCCCAGCATCAAGGTGGTGCTCGCGGATCCGCAGGGCAGCTCGATCGAGAGCTGGGTCAACACCGGCGTGCTCGGGCCCGACGGCCCATCGATGATCGAGGGTATCGGATCCGGATCGATCCCTGGAAACCTGCAGCGCCAGTGGCTCGACGGCGCCGAGACGGTGAGCGATGCCGAAGCGTTCGCGATGGTCGAGCGTCTGGTCAAGGAAGAGGGCCTCACCGTCGGCGGCTCGACGGGCGTCAACGTGGTCGCTGCGTTGCGCGTCGCCGCGCGCGGTGGCCTCGCCGGCCCGGTTGTCACCGTCGCCGCGGATCAATGGGACCGCTACAAGTCCACGGTGTGGATGAAGGCATGGATGGATCGCGAAGCTGCGACCGTCACCGTGCAGGACAAAGAGGGGAACAAACTATGAAGAGACTGATCGTTGCTGCTGCGATCCTGATGGCCGCGCCCAGCGTCGCCGACGCGTTCTGCGGGTTCTACGTGTCGCCCGGCGAGCAGCAACTCGCCGCCGATGCCACGCAGGTGGTGCTGATGCGCAAGGGCACCCGCACCGTGCTGTCGATGCAGAACAATTACAAAGGCCCCGCGACCGAGTTCGCCATGGTCATTCCGGTGCCGGTCGTGCTCAAGGAAGCCGACGTCAAGACGCTGCCGAAGGAAGTCTTCGCGAACGTCGAGCGCATGGGCGCGCCGCGGCTCGTCGAGTACTGGGAGCAGGACCCGTGTCAGCCCGAGGTCGACTACAACAGGATGGAGCGCCGTCCGATGCCCAAGAAGGCACCGATGGCCCCGCGCAGCGCCGGCGGCGCCGCCGATCTCGGCGTCACCGTCGAGGCTCAGTTCTCCGTCGGTGAATACCGGATCGTGATCCTGTCGGCGAAGGAGGCGACCGGCCTCGACACCTGGCTGCGCCGCGAGAAGTACAACATCCCGGCGGGCGCTGCGCCGCTGCTCCGGCCGTACGTCGAGAGCGGCATGAAGTTCTTCGTCGCCAAGGTCGATCCGAAGAAGGTGAAGTTCGTCGGCGGGCGCGCGGATCTGTCGCCGCTTCGCTTCCACTACGACAGCGAGCAGTTCGTGCTGCCGATCCGCCTCGGCCTCGCGAACTCCACCGGTACGCAGGATCTGATCGTGTCGATCCTCGCGCCGGGCCAGCGCTACGAGACGGCGAACTACAAGAACGTGTTCATCCCGACCAACCTCGACGTCACCGACGAGGTTCGCGATCGCTTCGGCGCGTTCTACGCGTCGCTGTTCGATCGCACGCTCGAGAAGAATCCCGGTGCGGTGGTCACCGAATACGCGTGGCAAGCGTCGACCTGCGATCCATGCCCCGGGCCGCAGCTCACCGGCAACGACTTCATGACGCTCGGTGCCGATGTGATCGATCCGAACCAGCAGCAGATCGCGACGCCGCCGCAACCGCCCTCCGGCGGGCCGACGAATCCGAACCTGCGCCGTCCGCCAACCCGCCCGATGCCGCGCCCGCGCTCGTGGGGCAACGACTTCGTGCTGACGCGGCTGCACGCGCGCTACGGCAAGGAGCTCAAGGACGACCTGGTGTTCAAGGCCGCGCCGCCGATGGCCGGTGGTCGCGAGCACCTCACCGACGGCAAGAAGCTCGAGGAAGGTGCGAAGCCGTCGGGCGTGAACAACTTCCAGGGCCGCTACGCGATCCGCCACAAGTGGACCGGGCCGGTGTCGTGTCAGAACCCGCGCCGCGGCATCTGGGGCGGTCCACCGGGCGGCGGCATGCCCCAGCCGCGTGCGGCCCTCAACCTCGCGTTCGCGCCGCGTGGTCAGGTCCAGCTTCCCAAGGCGATCAAGGGTGACGTGCCCGAGATCGGGCTGCGCAACGGCACGCTCTCGCCGATCAAGAAGTGATCGCGAGCGTCGCGTAGGCTACGAGGCGGCCCGGCCCGAAAATCGAATCTTCACGTAGATACCCGGATGGTCAGGCTAGCTGGAACAGGGCTACTCGAGATCGATGTGGGATCTACTGGGAAGGCTGCGGAGGGCGGTTTCGGACGCCACGGTCGGGACCATGATCGTGCTCGTGCACGTCGCGATCGCCGAGAAGTCGCAGGCGCGTAGGCCACACGCGGCTGCGAAATGCGACGCGAACGCACCGACGCACGAGTGAGGCGCAACGCCGGCGGTCACGTCACGTCGATGCCATGGCGGAGTGCGATCCGTACGAGATCGACGATCGATCGCGCCTCGAGCTTGTGCATCACGTGATAGCGATGCGTCTCCACCGTTCGTCGCGCGATGAACAACCGCGCTGCGATGTCGTCGTTGGTGTTCCCCCCGACCATCAGCACGAAGACCTCGCGTTCGCGCGAGGTCAACCGCTCGAGGGGCCATGCCGCAGTGCCGCTCAGGAGTCGATCGATGTCGTCGGTCGCCGCGTTCGGCGGCAGGTACCGGATCCCACCCAACACGGCGTGCACAGCCTCCAGGATTGCTTCCGGGAGCTGGGACTTGTGCACGAACCCTGCGGCTCCTGCGCGCAGCATCTCTGCGATCCGCATCGGCTCGTCGAGCATCGACAATCCGAGAACGCAGACGTTGGGCTGCAGTCGCCGGAGAGCCGTCGCGAGCTCGCTACCCGTCATGCCCGGCAGGACGAGATCGATGATCGCGACGTCGATCGGTTGGTCGCGCGCCAGCTGGAGCGCGACCTGTGGAGAGCTCGTATCGATGACGACACGAAGGCGAGGATCGAGATCGAGCGCCGCTCGTAGTCCCATTCGGAAGACTGGGTGATCGTCGACGAGCGCGGTGCGCGCTGGTTCTGATGTTGTTAGGTCACCCATTCGCAAATCCACGATCCGATCAAGAGCTTGTGCACGAAACACACCAGCTTACCTCCCTGTCGAGCCGGTTTCACCAGGAAACGTGGGGCGAAACCGCCCATGAAACGGGCGTGTGGGGCCCGCGGCACAGAACGAGTAAAAGCCCGCATGTGCGCCTTCCACCGCAACGGTTAGGATTTCGAGGCTGATGACCTCGTTCTTGTCGATACCTGACACGAAGTTGCTCGTCGAGCCCTCCTACGACACCCCCGAACCTCGGTTCGCGAGATGCGCGCGGGAGAACGTCCCGGCGGAGGACGCTGCCGAGATCGCGGAGCTACGCGCGGAGCACATCACGGCGATCGCACATGATCTGAAGAACCCGCTCTCGACGATCGGGCTCGAGCTCCGATTGCTTCGCAAGGCGTCTCCCGGCGACCTGGAAGCCGCGCTCGGCCGCATCGAGCAGAACCTCGCGTCCGTCAACCGCATGGTCCACGACCTCCTCGATCTCGGGGCCGCGCTCGAGGGAGCTCCGCTCGTCGTTCGGCGGGAACGTGTCGATCTCGGAAAGCTCGTGCGGGAGGTCGTCGAACGAACGATCGCCGTTCACGATCGGCACCGGGTCTTCGTGGATATCTGGGGATCGTCTCCGGTCCTCGGCGACGCTCCACAGCTCGAGCGGGTGGTCGCGAATCTTCTCGACAACGCGATCAAGTACGCGTCGTCGACCTATGTCGTCATCAAGGTCGACTGTCCAGGGCGCTCCGCTCGCGTCTCGGTGATCGACTCGGGAGCTGGCCTGACCCCCGAGGAGTGCGACGGCGTGTTCGACAAGTATCGGCGAGGACGACTCGTGGCGATGCAGGATGGAACGGGCCTCGGGCTTTACGTGTGCCGCCGGATCATGGAGGCGCACGGTGGCAAGATCGCCGTCGACAGCGCGCTCGGACGCGGCTCGTGCTTCTACTTCACGCTGCCGATCGCGGCGTAGCCTGGATCGATCAGCGGTCGTCGATGGCGATCGAGTCG
Organism: Deltaproteobacteria bacterium; assembly: GCA_013696695.1. Taxonomy (GTDB): domain Bacteria; phylum Myxococcota_A; class Polyangia; order Haliangiales; family Haliangiaceae; genus JABFXX01. The sequence continues at coordinate 8,033 of JACCYD010000418.1, forward strand.
GCGCGCCAGGATCGCGCGGGACTCGACCTCGCGTCGGACACCCCGACATCGATGCCCGCGACGACGTTCGGATGCGTGAATTCCCGGATCACGACGGCGTCCAGAGAGTCGCGAAGGTGCAGGCCGGTTCTCGAAGCGAGCACGCGCGGCGGGATTGCGAGCACGCTGATCGAAATCGGTTCGAACTGCGCCTCGACGTCTCGATCTCGCGTTCAGTCGCTGATCGCGGAGATCCACGTATTCTCGTCGCCGATCAGAGCAGGTACACGAG
>JACCYD010000442.1 GCA_013696695.1 Deltaproteobacteria bacterium
ATCGTGGTGTTCGTCGTCTTGTGATCGACATCGAGCAGCGTGCAGTTGTTCGACGCCAGGATGATCGCGCGGCAGCCACCCTTCTCGACCTCGGTCTTGCAGCTGTCGGCCTGGTTGACGATCGCGCTCCAGCCACGCACCGCATCCTTGACCAGCTTGATCCCGATGCCACTGCCGTCGGGGCCATACGCCATCATGCCGTGGTACTGCTCGCGCTGCCCGGAGAAGCACGTGCCCTGCGTGAGCACCCACGTGCCCGCTTCGCCGGTGGCCTCGATCTTCCCGGTGACGGTGCCTTCCTTGAACGGATTGCACGCGCTGCCGAACACCACCACCAGCAGCGCGAGCCTCATCGCGCCACACTATACCTCACCCGCCTCACCTCACCCGAGGTTGACCGGAAACGTGACCAGCGTCGGCGCGCCTGTCGCCGGGAACTTCATCTGCCCCAGCGCACGTTGCGCACAGCCGAGCAAGCCCTTCTCGAACAAGTAGCGTGGCGCCTGGATCTGGCTGCGCGTCACCTTGCCTGTGCCTTCGACGACGATCTTGAACGTGATCGTGGCCCGCAGATCGGTGTTCGCGGCGCCTTGCTCGACGCACGCGCGGACACCGCCGGTCTGGCTCGATACCGTGGAATTGATCTCGCCGGTCTCGAGCGGCCGCGCGTCGCCGGGCGCGTTGATGTCGATCTTGCGCGAGATGCTCGTGGACTCGCCTCGCCACTCGAGGCTGCGATCGGCCGCCGTGAGCACGACCCGTGCAGGGCCCGACTGCTCGTCGGTGTCTTCGGTGTCCGAGAAGTCGGCGCCGGCCGTGGTCCGCCGGTTGCCACCACCACCGCCGCTGCGCGGCCGCTGCTTCGGCTTGGGCTTGCCCGATCCAGCATCGGCGGGTGCCATCGCGACCGCCGCGTCACCCGGCGCAGTGGTGCCTCCGCTGCCCCACGGTGGACGCAGCACGAGATACATTGCGGCAGCACCGACGATCAGGCCAATGACCAGTCCGACGAGCCACCCACGCGGCGAGCCCATAGCTAGCTTGTATCACGCGGCGTCGGCATCGGCCTTCACGGCCCTCGGTGCGGTCGGGATCACCGCTTCGGCGTGGGGGACGCTCATCGTGGTCGGGGTTGCGGTGGCGCTGGGAGGAGCCGAGCTGTCCATCGCGCTGGCGGCCGGACAGCTGTGTTTGCTGGTAGTTCCGGTGGTCGCGATGCGGCTGGCCAAGCGCCGCCCGATGGCGATCGGAATCGCGCGGCCGCACGGGCTGCATCTGGTGGGTGCGGCCCTGGTCGGGGTCAGCGCCTGGTACATCAATGTCCGGATCGTCTCGCTGCTCGAGGTGCCGCGGGACATCGTCGCCTTCGAGCGCGCGATCGATGATTGGCCCCTCGCGATCACCCTCCTGACCATCGCGCTCCTGCCCGCGCTGTGCGAAGAAGTCGTGTTCCGGGGCGTGCTCCTGCGTGGACTCGCCACTCGCTTTCACGCTCCGATGGCGCTCGCGCTCTCGGCCCTGGTGTTCTCGGCGTACCACATGAACCTCGTGCAACTGATCCCGACCTTCACACTCGGCGTGGTGTTCGGCGTGATCGCGCTGCGCGCGGCGAGCGCGGTGCCGACGATGTTCGCGCACCTGCTCAACAACGGCATCGCGATCCTGGTGTCTCGCAACGATCTGCCGTGGCTCGCCAGTCGCGATGGCAGCGGCTGGATGGATCGGCATCCCACGCTGTCGCTCGTCGGTGCGGGCGCGTTGACCACGACCGGGATCGCGATCGCCCTGCTCGGCCCGCGCGCACCGCTGCCGGAATCCAGAACATGAGCGACGGCAAGGACAAGCTGCGGTTCACGACGCTCGCGCTGCGCCGCACGCTGGCGTCGGATCACCACGAGATGTCCCCGATCACCGCGTCGACGATCGCGGCCTACGGCCAGGAGGATCGCGTCGCCGACGAGCTCACGCTGGCGCTCTCGGAATTGCCCGACGAAGCGAAGCCCACCTCGGTCGCCCGCTTCCTGTTGCCCGACGGCGTCACGCTCGAGCACGTCGAGATCGAGATCGCGCGCCCGGAGCTGCCCGGGCGCCTCGGCCGGCCGTACAAGATCACCGTGAGTGTGGTGGTGGTGCCGGAGCCGCGCCCCGATCTCGTGCCCGCGGGCCACTGGGTGTTCGTGCCGGCGATCGATCACGCATGCTACGTCGCGCGCGGCGAGAAGCTCGCCGATCGCGTGCAGGCCGAGCTCGCGGTGCTGCCCGCCGCACTCGCGCTCGAGGCTGATGGCTGGAAGCGCCTGCTGACCCACGCACCGGCGAAGCTCGAACGAATCGCGATCGAGCTCGCGACCACCCCGCTCGCTCAGGCGCACGGCCGCAAGGCGCTCGCCGATGCCGAACGCAAGCGGCTCGCGATCGCCACACTCGACAACGCGGGCCGTCGCGTCGAGGTCAGCGATCCACCGCCGCCGTGCGTCGGTCGCGGCGACGTGCTCGGCGAGCTGTCGCGAATCCTCGACGGCCCGCGCCGCAGCGTGCTCCTCGTCGGTGACGAGGCCGCGGGCAAGACGGCGCTGGTCACCGCGTGGGTAGCCGCGCAGAGCGCGTCGGCGAAGCCGCGATCGATGTGGGCGACGTCCGCCGCGGAGCTGGTC
>JACCYD010000446.1 GCA_013696695.1 Deltaproteobacteria bacterium
CGTCTGAAACGCGCCGAGCACGATGACGCCACCGCGAGCCCGAACGACGCGCCGAGCCTGGTGCCGTTCGCGCCGCGTTCATCGCCGGCGAAGTCGACGCCGAGCACGACGCCGATGCTGGCGCCGATCGCGCCGGCGATCACTCCGCCCGCCAGTGGCGCGCCCCAGTCCCGCGAATTGATCAGCTGGCCGATGCCGGCACCGAGCAGGCCGGCGGCGCCGCCGATCACGACACCGCCGAGCAGCGCGCCGCCGGACTGCACGGCGATCGTCGCGCCATCGAACGGGTCGTCGTCGTCGGCACGCGAGGTCATCGGAGCCACCGCGATCGCACATGCGACCACTGCGGCGGCGGACTTCATTTGCAGCACCAACCATCGCGATCGCCGAGCTTGGCGGTGCCGAGCTCGTGCTCGTCGGCCTCGCAGTGCAGCTCGACCGCCCTCGGCACCGAGAGCACGATGCGGCCGTCGCGGCACTGGCACTGCGCTTCGGTCATCGCCTGGCCGGGCTCCGGTGCATCGCACAGCTTCTTCTGTGGCGGTGGCGGCTTGCTGCCGCAGGCGATCAGAAACACAGCGACGGCAAGCACGCGCATGCCGCGAGCATATGCGATCAGGCGAACAGGAACTGGAGCAGCCAACCCCGCCGACCGACTGATGCTTGTGCAAGGGCGTGTTCGGCCGAACGTGCTCCATGAGACCGGATTCCGCGCGGGCTCAGGCCGCTACTCTGACCTGCCGGCAGACGCTTCTTCGCCGACTTTTGGCCTTGCTGTCGTTCCGTTAGCAGACCTGTACTGACGGGAGCTGCGAAGGGTGTCTATGTGGACCGCGACTTATCAAGCATCCCTCCGATGGCCCGTCAGTACAAATGTACTGACGGCAGCTGCGAAGGGTGTCGACCTGGATATCGAACACCCCTCCGGTGGCGCGTCAGTACAAATGTACTGACGGCAGCTGCGAAGGGTGTCGGCGTGGCCTCGCGACTGATCGAACGTCTTGCCGGCCGATCCGGCAACGGGCCCGTGGGTGCCGGCTGCAGCAGGTCGCGGGTGCATTGCCGGCACGTCAACTAGGGATCGGGATCCGGATCGAGCGGCTAGGTTGCAAGACCGTCGCGCGGGGGCAACGGCAAGCAAACGCCTGCCGTCTAGCGATCAGGGTGCGACGACGGCGAGAGCGCGGCGCTTGAGCGCGATCAGCTCCTGACTCGACGGCACGCGTGCGCGCGGCCCGGTCGGCGTCACGCCGTGCTTGATGAACGCCTTCTTGTACGCGGCGAAGCTGCCCCCGGCGCGATGCGCGTCGATCACGGCGAGGCCTGCGGAGGTCTCACCCTGCGCGAGCATGTACTCGACCCACGCCCAGCGCACCGACGTCGGGCGCACTTCGACCTTCGCCGCGAGCCCGGCCGCACGTAGCCCGGAGCGCAATCGCGCGAGCCGCGCTTCGACGACATCGATGCCCGCGAATGGCGTGCCGTCGAGCGGCGTGTTGCGCTTGGCGACGAACGGCGCGAGCCCGTAGGCGATCCGCGGATGGATCGCGGCGAGCTCCTTCGAGAGCTGCACGAGCTCGTCGACGTCGGCGTCGGTCTCCTCGGGGACGCCGAGCATCATGTAGACCTTGAGCGTGTGGAGACGATGCGTCGCGGCGAATTCAGCGGAGCGGATCAAGTGGTGCGCCTTGGTGGAGCGCTCGACGACGCGCCGCATCCGCTCGCTCGCGCCATCCGCCGCGACGGTGAGCGTACGATAGCCGCCGCGCGCGAGCAGGCCGACCAGCTCGTCGGTGAGCTTGTCGGCGCGCAGCGAGGAGATGCCGACCTCGCAACCGCGATCGACGACATCGCGCACGATCGCGGCGATCTCCGGGTGATCGGTGACCGCCGCGCCGACCAGGCCGACGCGCCGCGTGTCCGCGGGAATCCCGCCGATGATCACCTCGCGCGGCACGATGCGCATGCCGCCGTTGGTGGAGCGGCGCATCACGCAGTACGTGCAGCCGCGCGAGCACCCGCGAGCGGCCTCGGTCATGAACATGTCGGAGAGCTCGGTGTGCGGGGTGGTGATCACCGAGCGGGCAGGGAGCAGCGAGTCATCGACGGCAGCGACTGGTGGGACGGTCTCGCCGTGCACGTGCGGTAGGTAGTAGCCCGGGTTCTTTGCCGCGCCGGCACGGCAATACATGTCGACGAGCGTGTCCCACAGCTTGCTGCGCACGTAGCTGACATCGCGCGCGAGGTTGATCAGCTCGACGATCAGCTCTTCACCCTCGCCGAGGATGATGACGTCGAACATCAGGGCCATCGGCGCCGGGTTCGAAAACGTGAGCGGGCCACCGCCGATCACGAGCGGGTGGTGATCGTTGCGTTCGCTTGCGAGCACCGGGATGCCGGCGGACTCGAGCGTCTCGACGACGCCGGCGATCTCGAGCTCGTACGCGACCGAATACGCGAGGATCGGATACGAGCCGATCGGTTGGTCACTCTCGAGGGTGCGGAGCTGATCGAGCATCGCGCGATCGGCGGCGACGCCGGGCATGTCGTGGAGCGTGCGATAGATCTGCTGGTAGCCGAGCGATGACATCGCTGCGCGATACGGGCTTGGATAGACCATCGCGACGCGGGTCTCGGCTTCCTTGAACAACGTGCCGCGCTCGGCGGCGAGCAGCTCGCGGCGATCGGGCGGGCGCTCCGGTGGTGCTGTCATCTCAGCACGCTCATCGACAGATTCGCAGATTCGCGGACCAAACGCGCTCGAGACCTTTCGAGCGGCGCGTCCAGAATTCGATGCACTCGCCGCCGACACCGGGGCACGTGGCCTCCGCGGCGAGGACGTCGGCGTTGCCATCGCC
>JACCYD010000467.1 GCA_013696695.1 Deltaproteobacteria bacterium
GTAGAGGTCAGCCGGTTCATCGATCCCGCCTGGCTCGTCGAGATCGAAGTCGACTGCTATGTGATCTAAGAGATGGTGAAGCGGAAACCAATCAAGCCTGCGAACGCGACGCGCAAAGCGCCCGCGACGACCAGGCCGTCCGCGAAGCAGGCAACGAAGCCCGCCGCGAAGACGAAGCCAGCGGCGAAGAAGCCCGTCGCCGCCACGAAGTCGTCGACTACGACGAAGGCTGCGGTCACGAAGCCGTCCGCCGGCAAGTCGCCCGCCGCCAGGTCGTCCGCCACCAGGTCCTCCGCCATCAAGCCGTCCGCCACCAAGCCGTCCGCCACCAAGTCGGCGGACACGAATGCGGCCACGAGATCTCCCGCCGGAAAGCCCGCCGCGAAGAAATCTCCCGCCGCGAAGAAATCCCCCGCCGGAAAGGCCGTGGTCTGGAAGCCTGCCGCGAAGCCCACCGCCACGAAATCTCCCGCCGGAAAGGCCGTGGCCAAGAAGCCCACCGCGAAGCCCGTGGCCAAGAAGCGCACCGCGAAGCCCGCGGCCAAGAACCCCACGAGCACCAAGCCCGCGATCAACCTGCTCGATCGCTCCGCCGTGTTGCGGGCCGCAAAGACCATCGCGCCCGGCGCAGGCGCGAACGATCTCGGCGCCGAGCTCGGCGATGTCGTCGCGATCGAGGTCCAGGCGGAAGCCGCCCTCGAGATCGGCGACCTGCCACGCGCGATCCGCACGTACACGCGGCTGATCGACACCGCCGCCACACCGCTCGCCAGCCACCTGATCGCGCGCGGCCGCGCGTATTACCGCGCCGGCGATCATGTCTCCGCGATCGGCGATTTCGAACGCGGCCTCGCGATCGAGCCGCGCTACCCCGATCTCTACTTCGACAAGGGCAAGGCCGAGCTCCAGGCCGGCCGGGTCGGCGATGCCGAAGCCAGCTTCACGCAGGATCTCGAGCTCGATCCGTCGCCCATCAGCTTCTACAACCGCCACCTCGCGCGCAAAGCGCTCGGCGATCGCGATGGCGCACTTGCCGATCTCGATCGCGCGATCGAAGGCATGCCCGACGAGGTTCCGTTGCGGGTCGCCCGCTCGATCCTGCGCGCCGCCACCAGTGACGCCGAGGGTGCGCTCGCGGATGCCGAGCACGCCGTCGTGCTCGATCCCGGCGACATCTCACACCACGAGCGTTGCGGCCGGCTCGCGCTCGCCGTCGGTCGCAACGAGCGCGCCGCCGCTGCGTATGCCACCGCGCGCCGGATTGCCGTCGAGGCCGGCGACATCCCCGACGCCGAGCACCTCGCCGGCGAGGCACTCGCGATCGGCCAGCTCGGCCGCCATGGCGATGCCCTCGCGCTCCTCGATCGCGCCCTCGCGATCTCGCCCGACGATCCTACGCTGCGCTGCAACCGCGGCTGGATGCTGCACCTCGCGGGTCGCGACACCGATGCGCTCATCGATCTCGACCACGCGATCGCCCTCGACTCGACCTATGCCAAGGCGCTGCAGAACCGCGCCGCGATCTACACCTCGCTCGGCGATCGCAGCCGCGCGCTCGCCGATTACCGCCGGCTCGACGAGCTCGGCCACGACGTCTCCGACGCGATCGCACGCCTCGTCGCGCCCTGAAGCTTGCGGCGCGGGGCGAAATCAACGCTTTGGCTCGTCAGGCTCGGCGTAGTCCGCCTCGATCGCCGCCTCGGCGAGCTCGAGCTCGCGACGCGCGGCGGCCCGGCGATACACGATCGCGAGCACGACAAGCACTGTCGCCCCGAGCGAGCTCGCGACCAGCCACAAGGTCGGGTTCATCGTGAAAACACCGCGTCGAAGCCACCGTCGAACCGCGTGCCGGCGTCGATGATCGGCGATGCCATTCCGACGAACTGCAGCAGCGCGGCCAGGAATAGCACGACCAGGACGGCGACGGCGATGAACGAGCTCGCGCGGCGCGGGTGATCCGCGAGCCTGCGCACCACGGCGCGCGCGAACAGCAGCGACGCTGTCGCGAGAGCGACGAACACCGAGCCGAGCGCGAGCGGCAAGCCCGCTTTCGAGCTCGTGTGGTAGTAGATCGCGACCAGCGGCGCCAGCGTCGCCAGCACGAGTGTCCCGCCGAAGATCGCCGATGCGAACGCGCCGACCAGCTGCTGCGCCGGCAGCGGTGCGCCGAGCAGGCGCAGCGCGACGAGCCCGGCAGGCAGCGCGGTCAGTGCCGACAGCAAGATCACCATCGGCACCTTGTAGGCGTTCGCGAGAGCGAGCGTCGCTGACGTGCTGCCGGCGGCGAGTCCCCACACCGCCGATAGCGCGAGCCCCGCGAACAGCGCGAGGATCGTCAGCATCGTCTGCTGCGAGCGACTCGTCTCTCCACCGCTCACGTTTCCACCACATGTCACGGTCATCAGCTGCGACAGATTGGCCATGCTGGTCGAACCACCGACGTGTGAATTCCATCTCATCGTGCCGCGACATGCGCTCATCTGCCGCTTCCTACCAACTAGGCCCGCAGCCGCAACACGAACGCCGCGCCGACATCACCGCCGCGATACTCGAGCTCGCCGCCCATCGCGCGCGCGAGCGATTGCGACAGCGCCAGCCCGAGCCCGAGGCCGGCCGGCCCGTCCGCATCGACGCCACGAGCGAACGGCTTGAACAGCTTCGGCCGCGCGGCCGGTGGCACGCCCGGACCGTGGTCGGACACGATCACCTCGACGACCTCGAGCCCGTCGTGCTTCGCCTTGGCGGCGCGCAGCGAGATCGTGCGGTCCTCCGCGTCGCGGCTGTATTTCTCGGCGTTGTCGATCAGGTTGCCGACGATGCGGCTCACCGCGTCGCGATCGAACGTGGCGCGCAGCTCGGGCGGCACGTCGAGATCGATCACCGCACCGGCGCGATCGAGCGTGGGTTGCATGCGCTCCGCGAGCTCGCACAGCACCTTGCCGAGGTCGCCGGCGCGCGCATCGATCGACAGGTTGCCGCGCTCGAGCTGCGAGAACCCGAGCACGTTGGAGACCACGCGCCCGAGCCGCGAGGCTTCCTCGCTCATGCGCCGCGCGTAATCGGAGAGCTTGCCGGGATCGCCGAGGCCATCGGCCATCATGTCGCCGTAGAGCTGGAGGCCGGCGAGCGGCGTCCGCAGCTCGTGTGCCGCGGCGGCTGCGAACTGCGAGCGTTCTCGCGCGAGTTGTTCTGCGCGCGCGACCAGCATGACGACGAGCACGAACGCGAGCGCGGAGATCAGGCCGACCACCGCGAACTTGACGACGAAGCTGCGCGCGATGGCGGACGCGGCTGATGCGGCGCGCTCGAGCGCGGCGGGTTGCACCGACGCGGTGACCGACCAGCCCGGCCCGATCTCGGAGCTCTCGGCGTCCGGAACCGCGCCCGGCTCGACGCGCAACGCGACCGGCGTCTCGCCCGCACGCGTGGCGAGCCACGATGCCAGCTTCGCGCGCTCGATGACGAAACCCTGGACCAGGCGGCCATCCGGTGTGTCGACATGGCGCGTCGCGATCAGCGCCGGCTCCTTGCCGAGCGTCTCGGTGCGCCACTCGAACGACGTGATCGTGATCGGAATCGGCGCGTCGACCGCCGGCGGGCGCGCTTGCTGCGGCTCGACCTTCGCCTGGGTCGGCACCGTGGCCTGCTGCGGCGGGGTTAACTTCGTCTGCTTCAGCTGGTCCTGCTGCGGCGGCGATACCTGCTGCTGCTTGAAGACTGCGTTCGCCGTCGCGTTCTGCGTGTAGCTCGAGCGATCGATCTTGACGACCTGCGACTGCCGCTGCTTCGACTTCGGCTTCGGGCCGACCTCGGCGACGACGGTGCCGACGTCTGCGAGGCGCCGCGCGAGCGAGTCACGGATCGTGGAGCGGAACGCGACGTTGTCTTCGAGGTTGTCGCGCTGCGAGAGCTCCGGGACCTCGTCGTTGATCGTCGGCGTCGTGACGTTGCCGTTCGGATAGACCTGGAAGTGGCCGCGGATCAGCGCATCCTCGGGCCCGCTCGCGAGCGGGGACGGCGTCACGCTCCACGTGTTGACCGCGCGAGGGTCGTGATAGAGGTTGCCGTAATAGAAGTAATCGCGCGCGTTCTCTCGCCCGATCACGCGCGACAGCTCGAGCCGCAGATCGCGCGCGAGCTGATCGCCGGTGCGACGCGCCTCGAGCACCGGCTCTGCCTCGAGCTCCTTCTGGCGCCCGCGCACGTCATCCCAGCCGGAGGCGAACCACCCGACGAGGAGCGCACCGAGCGCGGCTGCACACAGCAGCGACGCGATCAGCGTGCGAGACACCCTGCGCTCGAGGCGATTCACCGCGAGAGCCTCCATGCGTAGCCGGCGCCCTTCACCGAAACGATCAACGTCGGCTTGCCGGGATCGAGCTCGAGCTTCTTGCGCAGCACCGCGATCGCCATGTCGACGGCGCGCGTCTGCAGATCGCCGCGCTGTCCGAACACCTGCTCGAGCAGCTCGGCGCGCGTCACCACGCGCTCCTGATACCGGTACAGCCAGCGCACGATCCCCACCTCGCGCGGCGTCAGCGAGACGCGCGTCTGGTGCTCGCCCGCCCCGCGCACGACGACCATGCGTGCGAGATCGATCACCGCGCCTTCGATCTGCAGCTCGTCGAGCGATTCGCCGGCGGGTGCGCGCCGACCGAGCACCCGAACGCGCGCGAGCAACTCGCGGGCGGAGAACGGCTTGGTCACGTAATCGTCGGCGCCTTCCATCAGGCCGCGGACCTTGTCGTCCTCGGAGCCGCGCGCGGTCAGCATGAGGATCGGCGTGCCGGGGCGGGCTGCGCGCAACCGCCGGCAGACCTCCATGCCGTCGAGTCGCGGCAACATCAGATCGAGCAACACGAGGTCGAACGGATCGCGGAGCCCCGCCTCGACCCCCGCGATCCCGTCGCCCACCGCGGTCACGTCGTGCCCGTCGCCGGTCAACAGATCGACGATCCCTTCCCGCAGACTTGCTTCATCTTCGACCACGAGCACGCGCACTCGAACAGCCTGCCACACGTGCGTGTAAGGCGGATGTAAGAGCCCTGTTTACGCAGACCTGACGGCGATCCGACCGGGGTGGCCGCACGCTGAACCGCATGCCCATCACGCAGACGGTTCGCTCCGTTCGGACTTCTCTCCCACTCGGCCTCGCCGCCGGTTGCGCGGCCGCCCTCGTGTTCGCCGACGCCACGCCCGCTCGCGCGGTCGAGGCCACCCCGGACCTGGTCACGCTCCATCGCAGCCAGGGGCCGGCCGGCCTCGCGAAGCTGCTCGCCGAGTACGATCAGCTGCCGGTCGGTCGCGACCGCGACGAGCTCTCGCACGTCATCGATCAGGTCGCGCAGCAGCGCTACGCCACGGTATCGCGCCTCTACTGGTACACCGACTTCACGCAGGCGACGGCGGCCGCGAGGGCGACGCAGCGTCCGATCCTCGCGCTCCGCATGCTCGGCAAGCTCGACGAGGAGCTGTCGTGTGCGAACAGTCGGCTGTTCCGCAGCGTGCTCTACGCGAACATCGAGGTCAGCCAGTTGATGCGCGATCACTTCGTCCTCTACTGGTCGAGCGAGCGGCCCGTGCCGAAGGTGACGATCGACATGGGCGACGGTCGCGTCATCCAGCGCACGACCACGGGCAACAGTGCGCACTACGTGCTCGATGCGAACGGAAACGTCCTCGACGTGCTGCCTGGACTCTACGCGCCGAAGCTGTTCAAGGAGGAGCTGGTCAAGAGCCTCCAGCTCGCGAACACCACGCGCAATGAGTTTATCTACAACGCCGACCCGAAGAAGCGCACCCAGACGGTGACCGACTTCCACCGGACCGCGCTGACCGAGCGCAGCGCCGCGTACGCGAAGTTCGCCGGCGGTCGCTACTCGGGCGGCGGCCACCGCTCGTTCGTTCCCAAGCTGGCCGCCGCGCAGCGCGCGACGATGTCGAAGCGCGTGATGGAGATGCCCGACCTGACGCAGTTCGGCATGGACCCGGGGCAGATCGCGCGCGACGACATCGAGCAGTGGGCGATGATCGGCACCCGGCTGTGGAGCATCGGATCGGACCAGATCCAGCCAGCTGGCAACACGACGCGCCCGCAGGCCTACAACACGTTCGACACCCGCAGCTTGCACCTGATCTCCTGGCTGCACGATGTCGGCATGCCGGCGACGTCGGAGACCGCGCGGAACGCGATGGTCAACCGCCTCGAGTTCTCGGTGATCGCCGATAGCGCGCTCAACGAGCTGGTCTTGCGCCAGCAGATCCGCGCCAAGCTCGTCGCCGAGCCGGGCCTGCCGCTCGAGCAGCTGAACGCGTGGATCTACGCGGAGGTGTTCCACACGCCGGCGTCCGACGCCTGGCTGGGCCTCGCCCCGCGGACGGACTTCACCGGCCTCCCCGGAGATGGTCTGGGATATCGCCTCCCGCAGCGGTGAGTGCGATACTTTCGCTCGATGGCTTGGGGCTTCCGCTACGCGTTCGCGATGGTTGCGCTCGCCCCGAGCCCAGCGCTCGCGGATCACACCCAGCTCGGCGCCTGGTTCGGTCCGCGCGTGTTCGCAGGTGACTGCAGCAACGCGGACGTCGCGGCCCGTGGTTGCCGCGATCTCGGGCTGCTCGGCTACATCGAGGACGCGCCAGCGCACCCCAAGATCCAGAACACGATCGAAGTCGGCGCCCGCATCGCGCGGCCGTTCCTGCCCTGGCTCGTCCCGGAGCTCGAGCTCGCGATCGCGCCCACCGAGACCAATGCGGTCGGTGGCGCCGCTGCGGCCGCCGTCGTGTGGATCGAGCCTCGTCTTCACCTGCGCATCGAGCTGATGCCCGGCAAGCGGCTGCAGCCGTTCCTCGTCATCGGTGGCGGCTCGCCGATCACGATCTCGAGCGCGCGCGCGACGTTCAACACCGGCATCACCGGCTCGGGGTACTTCGGCGGCGGCGTTCGATTCGACACCACGAAGGGCTTCGTGATGCGGTTCGACGCGCGCATCGCCTTCGTTCCCGGCGCCGATCGCTTTGTCGAGCCCGAGGTCGACATCGGCTTCGGCCTCGAGCTGCCACTCGGCGTGACGCGTAAGAAGTCGATCAGCGGCCCCGAGAAGCTCGCCGATCGCGACGACGACGGCATCCCCGACGAGAAGGACAACTGCGGCGACCGCCCGGAGGACAAGGACGGCTTCGAGGACGCCGACGGCTGCCCCGACATCGACAACGATCTCGATCGCGTGCTCGACGTCGCCGACAAGTGCGCCACCGTCCCGGAGGCCTACAACGGCTTCGCTGACGACGATGGCTGCCCCGACACCGTCCCGCCCGAGCTCGACGTGCTGCGCGGGACGATCGAAGGTCTGATCTACGCCGAGGCCGAGACGCAGGTCCGCAAGTCCGCGATGCCGTCGATCCAGAAGATCGCGAAGCTGATGCT
>JACCYD010000492.1 GCA_013696695.1 Deltaproteobacteria bacterium
TGCGATGCGTGCGGACGTAGTCCATCGCCTTGGTGAGTGCCGCGTACGACGCTTCGGGATCGTTGCCGTCGACGATCGCGGTGGGCATGCCGAAGGCCTTGCCACGCTCGGAGATCTGATCGTAGCCGTGCTGACCCGCGTACTGCGTCGAGATGCCCCAGCGGTTGTTGGTGACGATCATCAGCAGCGGCAGCTCGGAACCCTTGCGCGAGCTCCACACCAGCGCCGTCGCGAAATCGCCCTCGGCCGTGCCGGCATCGCCGCCCTGTACGATCGTGATGCCCTTGCCAGCCTCGCGCTGCGCGCGTGCGGTGCCGATCGCGATCGAGTACTGCACCTCGATCGGCGAGCTCACCGGCACGACGTTCCACTTGCGCACCGAGAAGTGCCCCGCAAAGTTGCGGCCTCGCGAGTACGGATCGGTGGCCGTGCACTTCATCTGGCGCAGCGAATCCACCGGATCCGCGCCCATCGCGATCAAGGTGCCGGTGGATCGATAATGGAGATGCAGATAGTCGTGCTGGAGGCCGAAGCCCTTGTTCACCAGCATGCCGAGGGGAACGTTGAAGGCTTCTTCACCGGGCCCACCGATCCAGAAGAACCCGTCACCTTGCTTGTACATGGTGATCAGGCGCTCCTCGAGCAGCCGGGAGCGAAGCATCAGGTCGTACACGCGCAGAGCGACCTCGGCAGAGAGCCGGTGGTTCGGCGCGATCGCGGTCACGCTCATCGCGGCCGTTATCGCACACCAAAGTTGCGTCGACCGCCCGAGAATGGAACTTTTCGATCGAGCGAGCACGACGCGGTGAGCCAACCGCGCGCGGTGCTGATCGGGACCTATCAGGACCGCTCGGCGTCGCTGTTGTCGTCGTCTTCGTCGTCTTCGTCGTCTTCGACGTCTTCCAACGCGGCGTCCGGTGCTTCGCCTTCGTGTTCGTCGGCGGCGGGTGGCGGCTCTTTCAAGCGATCCGAGACGTGGCGGAACAGCGAGCGTGCGGCTCCCGGCGGCTTGCCGGTGTCGCGCTCGCGGCGCGCGGCATCGATCAACCGTGGCAGCTCGTCGTCGGCGCCGCCGGGAAACTCGGCGAGCGCGGCAGGGTCCGCGATCAACTTCGCGCGCCATTCCTCGGCGAGATGAAACTGCCGGACGTTCTCGTCGCTGGAGCCATCGACGTTCTCGAGCTGCGCGTTGATCTCGACCAGATCGTAGCCGCGCATGTCGCCCGCGAGCGTGCGTTCCGCGCGACGGCGCGCGACGAGCGTCTTGACGGCGCGAGCGCGATCGATCGCCGCACGCAGATCGTCGTCGAGCGTGAGCCGCTTGACCTGGGCATCCGACAGCTTCATCACCGCGGCAGCAAGCCGAGCAGACCCTTCCCCCGCTCGCTTCGTCTGGCTGCGAGAGATCTGTCGTGCGTTGCGCTCGTCCTTGCGCACTACTTGATCAGTCCTGCCATGGGCACGTTGTTCGCACGGCACCAGTGACCGAGCTCGGTCTTGAGCTCCTTGTCGAGGCCTTCCGGCAACGCGTACGTCTTGCCGCCGTAGAAGATGCCGCGCGTCCACATGGTGTGCTTGATCGCCTTGAACTGCGGCGGCTCCATGATCATCGAACCCGGCATGTTCTGTACGGCCTGGAACAGCATCGGCTCGTCGATCACCGCCGCGGCCATGCCAGGCGTCGGTGCAGCCATCGCCGCGATCACGCCACCGACGATGCCGCCGAGCCCTCGACCAAGCGCGACGCCGAGCCCGCCCTTCTGACTCTCGCAGAGGAAGAACAACCGCGCGGGCGCGAGGAACATCTGGCCGGTCATCCGCGTGAGCCGCTGCTGCAACACGATCCCGAACGGGCGGATCGGCGGCGGCGCGTAGTGACCTTGCGGCGTGAACTGACCCGGTTGCGGATAGCCCGGCGGCGCACCAGCAAAACCTTCCGGCGGACCTGCCGGATAATGTTGTGGGGGCGGTGGATAGCCCGGGCCGGCTTGCGGACCTTGCGGAAACCCTTGCGGCGCCATCGCCTGCGGCGGACCCGCTTGCGGACCACCGGGATACGGCTGCCCGTAGGTTTGCTGCGGCGGATACGCCTGCGGCTGGCCCGGCTGATAATGACCCGGCTGATGATGACCCGGCTGGTGGTGACCCGGCTGCGGATAGCCCGGTTGCGGATAACCCGGTTGCCCGTGCTGCACGTCCTGCGGGTACCCCTGCGGCTGCGGTTGCGGATAGCCGCCGTGCGGTTGCGATGGGGGATAGCCGCCCGAATCCTGCTGCGGATGGCCACCCGAGCCCTGCGGCGGTTGCGCTTGTGGATGGCCGCCCGAACCTGGATGGCCCTGCGGTGGCGCCGCGGTCACCGCGTTTCCACACGCACCACAGAACCCACTTCCCGGCGCCAGCTGCGTATTGCAATGGGGGCACGTCACGGCCGCGATCATCGCACGCGAATCACCGATCGAACGCGTAGAGACACGTGAGGAGTGAGGGAAAATTGCTTACTTCCGCTTCGCACGATCGGCCGCGATCACCGCCATGTTGTCGACGAGATTCGGATAACGGCGCCCTGCCCTGCGTGCACGTTCGCGCGCACGAGAAATCTGCGCAGCGGTCAACATGGTGGCCGTACGCTTCGGACGCGGGCGGCGCCACGGCGGAATCTTGGCCATGCTGTAGGAGACCGGTCGCCTCGCGACGGTTACGCGCAACCCTTCGCCACCGGCATCCATCCCACCGCCATGTTTCACACCGTCGTCCTCGGCGCCACCGGCTTCATCGGTCGCGCACTCGTGCTGGGCCTGCAGGGCCGCGGACATCACGTCATCGCGCTCGCACGGTCAGCCACCCGCGCGCGCGATCTGTTGCCCGCCGGCGTGGACATCGTCGACTTCACGGACGACGCGGCCGTGCGCTCCGCGATCGCCGGTGCCGACGCGGTGATCAATCTCGCCGGTGAATCGATCGCCGGCAAGCGGTGGACCAAGCGACGCAAGCAGGTGCTGGTCGCCAGCCGCGTCGCTGCGACCGAACGACTCGTCGATGCGATCGCTGCCCGCCAGCGTCCGTTGCCGGTGCTGGTGTCGGCGAGCGCCACCGGCTACTACGGCGATCGCGGTGACGAGGTGCTCGACGAGCAATCGCCTCACGGCGCGGGTTTCGCCGCGGAGCTGTCGCGCGTGTGGGAAGCCACGGCGCGTCAGGCCGCTGCGGAGCGGATCGTGCTCGCGCGATTCGGCATCGTGCTCGGTCGCGATGGCGGTGCGCTCGAGCCGCTGCTGAAGATCGCGCGGTTCGGAGTCGGCGGTCCACTCGGCGATGGCGCGCAGTGGGTGTCGTGGATCCACCTCGACGATCTGATCTCCGCACTCCTCCTCGTGATCGAGGATGCGCACTTCACCGGCCCGGTCGTGATGACCGCGCCTGAGCCGGTGCACCAGCGCGATCTCGCAACCGCGCTCGGTCACGCCGTGCACCGGCCGGCGGTCCTGCGCGCGCCGCGCTTCGCGGTCAAGGTCGCGCTCGGCGAAGCCGCCACCTTGCTCCTCGGCGGTCAGCGCGTGCTGCCTCGAGCACTCGTCGCCGCGGGATTCGCCCATCGCTTCCCGACCCTCGTGGCCGCCCTCGACGACCTCCTCGAGGACGACGTCGAGATCGAACGAGCTCGCCCCGCCGACCTCGCGGACTCGCAATATCTCCGGAAGCGCCGGGCGCGCTACACGCTTCACGCGCGCACCGAGATCGACGCGCCGCTCTCCGAGGTGTTCCCGTTCTTCTCGTCGCCGGAGAATCTCGCCGCGCTGACACCGCCGGCACTCGCCTTCGCGATCGACGGCACCCCCGGCGCGATGAGCCGCGATTCCGTTATCGACTACACGATCCGCGTCGCCGGCGTGCCGATGACGTGGCGCACGCGGATCGAGCGCTGGCAGCCCGGCGAGTCGTTCGTCGATTCGCAGGAGCGCGGGCCGTATCGCTCGTGGTGGCACGAGCACCGGTTCGTCGAGCGCGACGGCAAGACGATCATGGAGGACATCGTTCACTACGCGCCGCCACTCGGGCCGCTCGGCGCGATCGCGAATCATCTGTTCGTCGCGCGGATGCTACGCCGGGTCTTCCGCTACCGCCGCGGGGCGATCCGCATGCGATTCCGGCCGCTCACGCCGCTCCCCCGTCACGCACGCTTGACGATCGGCGCCGCGACTTCCCCGAGCTCGACCATCGTATGAACGCGGCGGACGCGCGGCGGTAGCTTGCCGAGCATGCTCGCTTGCTGGCCGCCGATCACGATCGAGATCGACGCCGGCAGCGCCTGGAACCACTCCTTGAGGGAGCGAGCGCGCGCCGGGGCGAGCGCCGTGCTGATGCTCATCCACACCAGCTTCGGCTTGTGCTCGGTCACCGCGTGGGCGAGTGCCGCCGCCGGCGTATCGGGCCCGAGGTTCATCGCACGCAGGCCGGTCTCGGCCAGCGTCATCGCGGCGAGCTGCGTCGGCAACAGATACGGATCGCCCGCCGGCCCACCGCCCAGTGCGAGCGGTGCAGTCGCCGCCGGTGGGGTCATCATGCTGCGCAGCTGCGCGACCGCGCACAGGCAGACGTCGGTGGCGCGATGCTCGACGAACACCCCGCCGTCGTCGTGGCGCCACAGCTCGCCGAGCGAGTGCATCGCCTCGCGAATCGGACCATCCGCGAGCTCTGCGATCGTCGCGCCCTCGAGGTAGCGCGCCATCAGCCAGCCACGCGCGCCGACGCTGTCGCCCTCGAGCAGGTAGGTGTAGAGCCGCTCCCCACCGCGATCTCGCACGGCGGCGACCTCGGGAAGATCGAGCAGCTCCGGCCGGACCAGCGGCGTGTTGCTCGTACGAATGAAGCGGAGTGCCTCGCCGAGCTCGATCCGCCGGTGCCCGCCTTCGGTGCGAGAGGCCGCGATCTTGCCCGCATCGACCCAGCGCTTGAGCGATGACTCGCTGACGCCGAGGGCATCGGCCAGGTCGCGGGTCGAGAGCAAGCGCATCGGCCCTACGATGCCCCGCCCGCCCGTGCAGTTACAGCCAGATCGCCCTCCTTGACATGAACGTTTTAACGTTCATATTGTTCGATATGAACGATTTGAACGATTCGCCGTCCAGGCAGACCAGAGAACCGGTCACCTTCGATC
>JACCYD010000494.1 GCA_013696695.1 Deltaproteobacteria bacterium
CCCCTCAAACGGTCGCCTCTTTCAGAGCCGAATCCGCAACGCCTTCCCGTGCCATCGCGCCGAAGTCGGCGAAAGGTGATCCCGAAGCGTCAACGCAGTAGTGCTAGTTGTTCAGCGTCTCGAACAGTTTCTTGACGGCCGGGTGCGAGGCGCAGTTCGCCTGCAGCGCCTGCACGGTGTCCTGACCGATCGCGAGGATTCTGCCGCCATGACGGGCGGCGATCTCCTTCTGCTTGGCCTCGTCGGCGGAGATCTTCTTGAAGGCCGTGATCAGCGGCTTGTGCTTGGCGGCGTGATCAGCGAGCTCCTTCGCGAGGGTCTCGCAGTCGGCGGCGTGGCGCTTCGCGAGGCGGGCGATGTCGGCCATCGACTTGAGGGCGGCGTCGACGACCTCGTCATCCGACATCGTCGATAGGACGGCCGCGGTGGGTGCGGAGCCGGAGCCAGCACCCTCGGGCGCGTCTTTCTTACAGGACACGAGCACGAGCACGAGCAGCGCGCGAGCGAGCATGATGGACGCATAACACGCGCGTCGGGTTCTCGTCGCTTTCTACCGGGCGAGCACGGCCCAGTGTGGCTCGAGGGCCACGGCACGCGTTGGCAAGGGGCGGGAATCGTGGGCGGAGAGCCGACGAAACCTGTCAGAGCGCGAGTGGTGTCGAGTTTGCTTCGTGGCGCGGGATGCGCCGCGCCATCAAGGTTCGCAACATCGGCGCAATCCGAGCGCATGCCGCCGGCTGCCAGATGGCGGGCATGCGATGGGTGCTGCTTGCGGGGCTCGCAGCGAGTGGGTGTTACACCGGTGGATCGTTCGCGTCGGGGCTGACGAGGTTCGGCGGCACGCGCACGACCGTCGGGTGTCTGGATCTCGCGATCGACCGGCGGGACGACGAGGAGGGTGGGCCGGTGCTCGCGTATCGGTTCGGCAATCGCTGCGACCGGCCACAGGTGGTCGACCTCGGGAACGCGACGGTGATCGGGCGCGATGCCGAGGGCGTCGAGCATCGGTTGGCGCCGTTCGATCCGAGGCTGGAGATCAGGCCGCTGCCGATCGATGCGCGGCTCGCGGGGGGCGAGGTGCTCGCGTATCCGTCGCACGTCGATCTGGTTCAAGTTTGTGTCGACGCGGCGTCGATCGTTCACGCGCAGCCGGAGCGCTGGTTGTGCTTCGCCAAGACGCCCGAGCTGGAGCCGACGCCCGAGGAGGCGCTGTCGCCGAGCGAGGCCGTCGAGGTGCCACCGGCCGGTGAAGACCTCGTGCACGAGGAGAGATCATGAAGATCGCGTTGATCGTGTGTGCGGCGATCGCAGCCGTCGCGCTGAAGCCTGCGGTGGCGCGTGCCGGATGTGGCGGCGGTGGCGGTGGTGGCGGTGGTGGCGGTGGAAGCAGCGGCGGCACCGCGTCGTGCAAGGAGACGACGGACATCGTCGGTTATCGCGAGTGCACGAAGTACGGCACGTGGGGCAAGAACCTCGCGTTGCCGACGATCATCGGCGAGATCGGAATGGTGGTGCGCCGGTTCGAGAATCCGATGCGCGCCGCGACGGGCACCGTCGAGCACGACGACGAGAAGTTCTCGTTCAAGGTGACCGGGCCGCGCGAGGACACCAAGCGCGTCGTCGATACCGCGGTCGCGGCGCAGTTCCGCATCGGCACCGCGAGCAAGCACGGCTTCTACACGGCGCTCGACATCGAGCTCGGTGGCGTGACGGGCGCGAGCGAAGAAGCGGAGATGACGTCGGTCGGGTTGCGCGGGACGCCGGAGCTCGAGCGCACGAGCGTGACGATGCTCGGTGCGGCGGCGGTGGTGGGCTTGCGCGGGCGGCACGGTCCGCTGGACATGTCCACGGAGCTCGCGGCCGGCGGCCTCATGGTCTCGTACAACTATCACTCGCAGTATCACGCGTGCGAGAACACGACGTCGGTGGTGGCGGGTGCGGGGATGGTCGAGGCGCGAGCGCGCGCCGCGTACTGGTTCTCGCCGTACGGTCAGATCGGCGTGACGATGGGCAAGAGCTTGATCGACACCGGCTGGATGACCGGCGTGTTCATCGGTGGGCACAGCCGCGCGTGGGGCGGCACGCGCTAGCTGTCCGCGGGCTGGCCGTGGCGTCCGAGTTTCAGCCGGACACGGACAACTGCGTCGAGTGATTCCGCCGAGCTAACGCGGCACTCGCGTTGCAATCGCGGGTGCTACCATGGAACCGATGATCGCTCGAACCAGCACGCCCGTGCCCCTGGGTGAATACGTGCCCAGCGCGGATCAACGAGTCGTGCTCCGCGACGTGGGCTGGCAGGGATACCGATCCTTGCTGGCTCTCCGCGGGGAGCGCCGCCGGCCACGGATGGCGTACCTCGACGGAGCGGTGGAGCTGATGACGACCTCGCGCGATCATGAAGGCATCAAAGGAGTGCTCGGCCATCTCGTCGCGGCGTACTGCGACGAACGAGGGCAGCCGTGGTCAACCTTCGGCAACTGGACGCTCGACGACGAGTCCGAGGATGCGGGAGCCGAACCCGACGAGTGCTTCATCTTCGGCCCGACGCCGGAGCGCAAGGACAGGCCCGATCTGGTGATCGAAGTCGTGTGGACGAGCGGCGGGATCAACAAGCTCGAGATCTACCGCCGGCTCGGGATCCGCGAGGCGTGGTTCTGGAAGGCCGGCGCGATCAGCGTCCATCACCTGACTGCGGCCGGATACGAGCAGCTTGCCGAGAGCCGTGTCGTGCCGGGAATCGATCTCGCGATGCTGTGCGAGTTGGTCGCGGTCACGCCGACCAGCGAAGCGACCGCGCAGCTTCGCGCTCGACTGCGCAGCTAATCCGCTCCCACGTGACGCTGCACTTCAAGATCGAAGGCGTCGCTTGATCGAGTATCACTATGCCTTGCTCGACCCACCTGTTCCCGTGGCGCCGAGGCGACACCCGCTCCGAGCGGCATGCGTCCCGAGCACTGGGTCACCATCCGTGCGGTTCGAGCGGTGGGTCCGACCGCTCGTCACGGAGTACAGGCAGCTTGCGAGAGTTGTCGTTCGACGATCAGAAACGCCACGCGTATGCGGCAGCTAGCCCGCCGGGGTGAGCTGCGATCGTCACCGGCGTGTCGTTTCGGCCGGAGCGCCCGACCAGGAAGAACACCACGCCGGCGGCGAGCGCGACGCCACCGCTGGCCCCGAGCACGATCGCCTTCCGGTTCGCGCTGTCCTGCTTGTCGAGGAGCGTGCGCGCGTCTTCGCTCGTGCACGACACGGCGCAGATTCGATCAAGATCGTCACCCGCCGATCGGCCTTGAAGGCTGAAGACGAGCGCGAGTCCGCCACCAGCGAGCGCGCAGGCCCCGGCGACGCCGGCGGCCACGAACCACCTGTTGGTGCGGCGAGGCGCTGGATCCGACGACGGACTCGGTCGGGCAGTCGAGCCGGCCTCGTCGATCTGCCCCTCGCCGACGTTGACGATCAGTGGACTCGTGCTGACGGCACCCTTCGCGATCGCTCCGGCGAGGACGACTGCCTTGGTCTCGACCTGGGCATCCAACGTCGCGAGATAGGATCGGATCACCCGACCGTCGCTGGTGCGAAACAGGGTCGCCTTGACCGCGGGCGTGCCGAGGTG
>JACCYD010000507.1 GCA_013696695.1 Deltaproteobacteria bacterium
AGGAATACGCGGCGGCCCGGGCGCTGAGCGCGATCGGCCACTACGAGCAGTCGGCGAAGATGGCGCAGCTGACGCTCGACCACGCCGCCGGGCTCGACTATCCGCCGTTCCTCGTCGACGTCCAGCACCTGCTCGGGTTCACGCTGATGGGGTCGAGCAAGCCTACCGAAGCGGAGACCGCGCTGCGCAGCGCGCTCGAGCTCGCCGCGCGCGCGAAGAACGATAGGTTGACCGCGGCGACCTGGAACGCGCTGATCCAGGTGATCGCGACCAACCCCGAGCGCTATGACGAGGCGCTCGCTCTCGAGACGATCGCCGAGCTCGCGATCCGGCGCGCCGATAACGATCCGACGCTGCGCGGCGAGCTCCACTTCTCGATCGGCAACGTCAGCCTCGCCAAGGGCGACACCGCACGCGCGGTGGCCTCGTTCGAGGCCGCGCTCGCGCTGCCGGCCGGCACGTTCGACATGGTCGGGGTCGCGACGTTGCACAATGCCCTGGGTGCCGCGTACCTGCGCGGCGGCAACATCTTCGGCGCCAAGGAAGCCTTCGAGAAGTCGCTCGCCGCATCGCGCACCGCGCTCGGCGCCCAGCATCCCGACCTCGCGCTCGCGCTCTCGAGCCTCGGCGGGCTCGCGCAGGCGATGGGCAGCTGGGACGACGCGATCGCACATCACTCGAACGCGCTGAAGATTCTCGAGGAGACGCGCGGCCCCGGTCACGAGCAGACCGGCATGCTGATCTACAGCCTCGCGGTCAGTCGTAACGGCAAGGAAGACTTCAAGGCCGCCCTGCCCGACTATCAGCGCTCGCTCGCGATCTTCGAGGCGATCTCGCCGACCCATCCCTACGCCGCGTTGTCGCTGGTCGGCGTCGCGGATTGCCTCGAGGAGGTCGGCCAGCCGAAGGCAGCGGTGATCGCCGGCGAGCGCGCCCTCGAGCTGCTGAAGAGCACCAAGGATCAGGTGCAGCTCGCGCTCGCACGCTTCATCCTCGCGAAGGCGCTGTGGGGGGCGAACATCGATCGACCGCGCGCGCGCAAGCTCGCCGAGCAGGCGCGCGACGGATTCAAGGCGGGCGGGCTCGCGGCGCTCACCGGGCTCGCAGCCGTCGACAAGTGGTTCAAGAAGATCGACGCGAAGTAGCGCGGCGTCGCGCGAGCAGGCACGCGAGCCACAAGCCGACGAGCCACGCTGCAGGGCTTCGCTCGCTGACGCTGCAGCCTCCATCAGCCTCGACGCAGCGGCCATTCTCGCTGCACGCTAGCCCACTGCCGCAATCGGCGGAGCTCCGGCACTCGAACGTGCAGGCGCCGGTGTCGGCGTCGCAGAACTCACCGGCCGAACAGGTCTCGTCGCTGCACGGCGGTGGCGGCGGCGATTGCGCGCCGTCGAAGCAGACCTTGACGCTCGTCGAGCCCGCCGTCGCCGAATCGCAATGGTGCGTGAGCGGACAATCGGTATCGACCTCGCAGTACTGCGAGCAGTAGCCGGCAGATAGATCGGCCGCGGTGAACAAGCAGAACGCATCGCACTCGACGCGGTCGTAGTTGCACGGCGTCCCGACGGGCTCGGGCTCGCCGCCGCACAGCGTGCCCTCGGCGAACTGCTGACAGGTCTCGCCGTTCGCGAGATCGCAGGTCGCAGTGATCGCGCACTCGTCACCCGTCGACGGATACAGCGACGTCAGGCCTCGCTTGTCGTCGATCGACAACGAGCGCTGGCCCGGCCACGGCTTCCACGAGAAGTACATCGTGTCGTACGAGCGGTCGGTGTGACCGAGCCCGCTGAAGTGACCAATCTCATGCGTCATCACGGCCTGCAGGTCCAGCGTGTTGCCGTTGATCGCAGCTCCCACGGGGGCAACTGCCCACCGGAAGTGCTGGCCGTTGACGGCGATGTCGGCGGTTTGCTGGCCGTCGATGATCACCAGCGAGGTCGCCGCGGCCGCTTCAGCGCCGAACGGCCAACCGCTCTCGATGAACAGCATGACGTTGGTGTCATCGTCCGAATCGAGACCGAGCGAGGTCATGCCCGCGTTCTGAAACGACAGGCCGGCGGTCGCGACGCGGCCCCAGGCGTCGAACGCGCCGTCGAACGCCGCGATCACTCGATCGAGCGACAGATCCTCGCTGCCGGTGGTCTGGATCAAGTATCGGACCGGAATCTCGCTCGCCGGCCACACCATCCCGTTGGTCGCGAACCGCAGCGTGTCGCGTTCGGCCGCGATCGGATCGCGAACGAACTCGATCGAAGATCGGCCCCGAGCGGGCCACTTGCCCTGCGCCCAGCCATAGACGCGATAGCTGCCGTCGCCGCGGCCGGCGAGGAACCATCGCGCGTGCTCACCAACGCCGACCGAGGGCGTCCCGAACACGATCTGTCGCGCGTTGCCGACCGTGCCACCGGGAACGACGACGTCGATCGTGGTCGCGGAAGCGCCTTTGCGCGTGCGTTCGATCGAGAGCGTGGCGATCGTCTCGATCAGTGTGTGGTCCGCGTTCCAGCGTGACGCGCTGGCGATCACGCGACCCTCGACGATGCGATCTGCGCCGGCCTCGAGCGCTGCCGGGCCGAGCTCGACGATGGTCGACGCGTTCGCGATCGCAGGCATCGCGAGGCAGGCGAGCGCGATCAGCGAGCGCATCGCCGACGACGCTGGAGGAACCAGAGCAGCCCCAGCGCACCGAACAGCGCGGCCGGTTCGCCATCGCGATTCGCCTGGCAACAACCGCCGCCATCGGCGTCGACCAGACACTGGCCGAGGCTGTTGCAGACGTTGCCGTTGCAGTCGTCGGCGGTGCGGCACTCGAACGTGCACGCGCCGATCTCGGTGTCGCAGAACTCGCCGGTGGGACACTCGCCGTTGCCAGTGCACACCTGGCCGATCGGCCCGCCGTCGCCGTCGATGAACGCGCGGATGATCCAATCGCCGCTGACGCCGGCGGTGCTCGATTTGATCCAGCCGCCGAGGTTCGCCGCGAACAGGTAGTTCCGATCGGCGGCGTTCGTCATGTCGTTGTCGTTCGCGATCGTGGGCACGCCGGCGTGCTGGAACTCGAGGCCGATGCGGAACTGCGCCGGCAGCTCGACGGGCATGTCGGGCTGGAGCTCCTGGATCGCGGTGTCCGAGCCGATCAGCTCGACGTCGCTGACGAAGATCACGCTGCCGGGCGTGTCGCTGCCGCCGGTGTCG
Organism: Deltaproteobacteria bacterium; assembly: GCA_013696695.1. Classification (GTDB taxonomy): domain Bacteria; phylum Myxococcota_A; class Polyangia; order Haliangiales; family Haliangiaceae; genus JABFXX01. The sequence continues at coordinate 3,196 of JACCYD010000507.1, forward strand.
TCGTAGACCCGCAGCGTCATCGTCTTCATCGTGGTGGCGGCGCCGAACAGCAGCTGCACCTTGGTGAGCGTCCGGCCGGCTTCCGGCGCGACGAACCGCGAGGCGGCGATGTCCCCGATCCCGAAGCCACCCTGGAACACCACGGGCTGACCGTCGACGAACGAATCGTTCTTGAGCTCGACCTCCGCTGCGGCGGACCCGACTCCGACCAGCAGCAGCAGCCCGGCGAGCCTCATACGACCCAGTCTATCATTCGCCTTCGGCGATCGATTCGGCATCTGTCACGCGGATCTCGGAGATGCCGTCCGCGGACGTGATCCAGTACACCTCTCGACCGACCGCGGCATAGCCGACGACGGGGTCGACCAGTAGCTCTGCGGCGTTGCCCTGGAGGACGCGGAACCGGTTGCACATCACCGCCTGCTCGACGATCAGCAGCTCGCATGCATAGGACGCCGGCACGAATCCGACGACGCGATCGAAGCCCGAAAATAGATCTCGCATGCGGATGCCGTCGGGTGCGCGGTAGGCGAGCTGCCCCGCCTTGACGGTGGCGGCCTCGGAGGTCTCGAGCTGGACCTCGGAGATGTCGCTGTCCCGCGTGTACTTGATCACTGCACCCGCATCCTGAGCGACGTACGCGAACGAGCTGTCGACGTCGAGCAGGCGCGGGCTCGCGGTGGTGTCGATGGGCGTCGCGATCCGCTGCGGCACGCCCTCGGGCCACGCCGCGATCAGGCCGAGGTCGCTGAAGAACAGCCCGTCGGCATTCGCGATCAGGTGCGCGTCGAACGTGCGGTGCGACTCGATCGGATTCGCGCCGCGGCGGCGCTTGATCACGGTGCCGGTGCCTTCGATCTCGACCCACGCGACGAGATCGCCGTGGGCCGCGAGCTCGGTGACCTCGCCCGCCGTCGGCAACGTCCCGATCGACGAGCCATCGAGGCCGAGCTCGATCAGCTCGCCGGCATCGAGATCGATCGAGAACATCGACGTGTCGTTGATCGCGAGCCGCGACAGCGTGGCGGGAATTTGTGCGATCGGCGGCGCCAGCGGGACACCCGGCTCGTCGCCACCGCAGGCACCGATCGCGATCGTGATGACGGCGCTTGCTGCGAGCTTCATGGCCGCGGACCGTACCCCGAGGCCCCGCGCGAAAACCACCTTCACGTTCACGCCCAGCGTGACCCGGATCCCTCGCAGCCTGAACGTCGTCTACTTGTCAGCGGCGATCGTGCCGGAGCGATGGACCTCGATCGCCGCGAGCAGCTTGCCGAGGCCGACCGGCTTCACGAAGTGAGCGTCGAACCCTGCAACCTCGGCGCGCATGCGGTCTTGCTCCTGGCCATACCCGGTGACCGCCATCAACCGGACCTCCGCGCCGAGCCGATCGCGTAACAGCTGGGCCAGCTCGTAGCCATCCATCACCGGCAACCCGATGTCGAGGATCGCGACTTCCGGCTGGAAGTGCTTGAGCCCTTCGATCGCATGCGGACCGTCGAACGCGACCAGCACCTCGTGACCGACCGACTCGAGCATGTCGCCGAGCAGCGACGCCGCATCCTGATTGTCGTCGACGACCAGCACGCGACGCGGCGTGACCTGAAGCCGGGTGCGCAACGGGCGATCGTCCGCCGGCGGCGTCGAGACGCGTGACAACGCGATCGTCGGCAATCGAACGGTGAACGTGCTGCCCCGATCGAGACCGTCGCTCGCCGCCGTGACCACGCCACCGTGCATGCCGACCAGCGTGCGCACGAGCGCGAGGCCGATGCCGAGCCCACCGAGGGCGCGATCGGACGTCCGCATGCCCTGGACGAACAGATCGAACACCTGGGGCAACAGGTCAGGCCCCATGCCGATGCCGTTGTCCTTGATCGAGATCATCACGTCGCTGCCTTCGCGGCGCGCTCTGATCGAGATCTCGCCGCCGCCGTTGGTGTACTTCGCGGCGTTGGTCAACAGATTGGTCAGCACCTGGCAGAGCCGCACCTCGTCGCCTTCGAGCCAGATGTCCTCGTCGGGCAGCGCGACCTCGAGATGATGCCGGCGCTCCTCGAGGAGCGGGCTCGCCATCTCGATCGCCTTCGATAGGATCGCGGCGAGCTTCAGCGGTTTCTTGTCGAGCTCGACCTTGCCGCGCGTGATCCGCGAGATGTCGAGTAAGTCGTCGACCAGATGGATCAGGTGACTGACCTGACGCTTGATGATGTCGTGCTCGCGCGACGAGGCCGTGTCGCCGCGCATCTTCATCAGCTGCACGGCGGTGAGGATCGGCGACAGCGGATTGCGCAGCTCGTGACCGAGCATCGCGAGAAACTCGTCCTTCGCGCGGCTCGCCTTCTCGGCCTCGGCCTTCGCAGCTTCGGTGAGATCGTGCAGGCGGGCGCGCTCGAGCGCCTGGCCGCATTGCCGGCCGATCGCCTCGAGGAACACCCGTTCGTCTTCGGACAGCCGCCGCTCGACCGAGCAGCGCATGCCGAGCGCGGCGAGCGTCTTGCCTTCGAACCGGATCGGCAGCGCACCCCACGTCTGCGCATTGACCGCCTCGCGCATCGTTTTCAGATGCGGGTACCGCTTGTCGAGGAATTCCGCGCCGACACCCCACACCACGCGGCCGGTGCGCGCCGCTTCGCAGGCCGGAAAGTCATCGGAGAGCGCGAGCGTGCGCACGATTTCGCGAGAGTGCGCCGACTCGTCGCCATGGAGCATGGAGCGCTCGATGCGCGTCCCGTCGCGGTCGAGCAGGATCATGCTGCCGCTCTCGGCACCGATCACCGCGCGCATCTCCTCGAGCGCGATCTTCGCGACTTCCTCGGCGCCGAGCGCACGCGCGAGCTGCGCGGTGATGCCGTGTAGACGCTCCGTGCGGCGCTGCGACGTCTCCGCAGCCGCACGCGCGGCGCTCTGCGCCTCGTAGAGCTTGGCATTCTCGATCGCAGTGGCGGCCTGCACGCCGATCGCGACCAGGAGATCCTCGTCGCGCTGAGTGAACACGCCGGGTTGCGAGTGCCCGAAGAACAGGCCGCCGAGAACCTCGCCGGTCCGCGACACGACGGAAATGGCGAGGTAGCTCTTCACCGGCAGGTGCCCCTTCGGCATCCCGTGATAGGGCGCGTTCTTGCCGTACCGAGGATCCGCGGTGACGTCGTCGAGGCGGACGACGGCCTCGCCGCTGAACGTGGGGCCGAACACGCCGGTGTTCCGTGGCATCGGGAACTTCGCGAACCGCTCGCGCGGCACCCCGGAGAGTGTGTACAGCGGGTAGCCCTCGCCATTCTCGAACGCGTTGTAGAAGAACGCACCGAGCTCGGCACGGCACAGCGCGGTGGCTTCGTCGGTCAGGCGCTGCACGACCTTCTCGACCTCGAGCTCGGCGTGCAACAACTTGCTGACCCGGTACAGCGCGGACAGAGTCTCCTGCGCGCTGGTGCGCTCGTCGAGCGCCTCGTGCAGCTTGCTGGCCAGCTGCTTGCGGTGCTCGATCTCGAGCTCGAGCATGCGGGCATGTTGCTGAAGGCGATCGGCGTTGGCTGACTGCGGGAGCACGTGCGAGTGCGTGCCACAGACCTCCTCGAACAATTTTCGATCCGAGGGCTCGCTGAAGTGCTGCATGCCGTACGCACAGAGCAGCGAGAAGGCGCAGCGCTCGGAGAGCTCGTTCCACAAGCTCTCGAGCATCAACGCTGCACGCGAATTGCCCTCGCGCACGAGCACGTCGACCATCTCGCCGTACGCGCGGATCAGGCCTTTCGGATGAGCGCGCTGGATCTCTGGGAACGCGCCGCCGACCACTTCGTCGAATCGCGTCGGATCCGGGGTGCCGTCGACCATGAACGTCGCGAGCGTTTCGCCGGCGTCGAGCATGGTCAGCTGACCGACTGCGAGCGCGCGATCGACATCGAACAACTTCGAGCGAAGGGCCGTCTTGAAGGCCTCGCAGTGCTCGGGAGTCGCGATCACCAGGAGGGGCTCGCTGGCGGCGACGCCGGCCAGCAAGAACGCTGTCACGCGATCGGAGAGCGCCTGATCGGAGTCGTAGAACTGGACCAGGTGCGAGCGATCGGGGTGAGAGACGAGCTCTCGTGCGTGCCGCTGATCCACGTGGGTAAAACCTGCAGCGTCCACAGTGGTGCTCATGAGCATTCGAGCGTGCCCGCTCCCATGCGCCGCGTCGAGAGTTAACTAGCTAATGTGTTTAGCATTTTCGCCCCGTGCGCTCACGCGCATGTGACCTGCGCGCGCACCGAGATCAGCCGGGTTTGCCGCAATACGCTTCGACGGCCTGCAGAAGCGACGCGACGGTGACCGGCTTTTTCAGCAAGCGCGCGTGCTTCGGCGGCGTCAGGCGGTCTTGCGCGCTGACGATGCACACCGGCACCAGCGCGAGCTTCGGATCCTTGGCCATCTCCGAGACCACCTCCCAGCCATCCATCACCGGCATCATCAGGTCGAGCAACACGATGCACGGCGAGGTCACCCGCATCCGATCGAGCGCATCGCGGCCGTTCTCGGCCTGCTCGACCTCGTAACCGGCCATCTCGATCGCCTCGGCGACCGCATCGCGCAGCGCCTCGTCGTCGTCCACTACCAGCACGCGAGGCATCCGGAACACCATAGCTCGACGGGAGGGCGTCGGTCCATTTCACGACGATGAGGTATCGTGTCGACGTGGATGTTACGGCCCGGCTCGAGCGGTTGCTCGATCGCACCGATCGGCTGCACCGCGTCACCGCGCGGTTGTCGACCGCGCTCCACAAGTCCGAGGTCGCCGAGATCGTGGTCGATGAAGGCGCCACCGCCCTCGGCGCGATCAGTGGCGGGCTGTGGCGGTTTGATTCGGTCGCTCAGCGGCTACTGCTCGTGCGCGCGACCAACTTTCCACCCGAGGCGATCGCGAGCGTCGAATCGGTGCCGCTCGACCCGGAGATCCCGATCGCGGACGCCGCGCTCCGCCGCGAGCCGGTATGGCTGAGCTCCCGCGCTGATTACGAAGCACGCTACGGCGCGTCGGCCTCTCGGACCCGCGAGATGACGAAACCGCCAAACTTCGCGGTCGCCGCGCTGCCACTCCTGCTCCGCGACCAGCTCCTCGGCGTGTTGTCGCTGACGTTTTCCGGCGACCACGTGTTCGATGATGACGAGCGCAGCTACCTCGCGTTCCTCGCGCTGCACTGCGCGCAGGCCTTCGAGCGCGTGCGGCTCTATGCCGCCGCGCAGGTCGGTCGCGAGCGCGCCACGTTTCTCGCGCGTGCGAGTGCGCTACTCGGCAGCTCGCTCGATTACGAGGACACGCTGCGCAACGTCGCCGCCCTCGCCGTCCC
>JACCYD010000516.1 GCA_013696695.1 Deltaproteobacteria bacterium
GTGATCAGCACGGCCAGCTCGCGGCCCTCGCGATGACGGAGCGCTTCATCTTCCTCAGCGGCGGTGGCACCTCGATCTACGTCGTCGATGGGGATGCGGACCGACCTGCCGTCGATCCGTTCGAGTCCGGTGGCTTCGTCGAGCACCTCGCGATCGGCAGCGATCACCTGGTCGCCGCTGGACGCGGCCGGATGTGCTGCTTCCGCGGGCGCTAGCGCAGTCGGTCCACCTGCTCATCGGGTGGGACCATCACGCTCCGCGATCGCGCGAGCAAGGCGGTCGCGCAGACGAACTGCGTCCGTCTCGCCCGACATGAGCGTGACGGTGTGTTCCGCCTGCGCGAGCGCGCCGGCGAGGTCGGCGCTGCGCTCGAGCGCGAGCGAGAGATTGTACGACGCCACGGCGTTGCGCGGATGCAGCTCGAGCGACTGCCGGTACGCGGCGATCTCGGTGCCGGTATCTTTGGCCTCCCTCGCGTCAACCGCGCGCTTCGTCCAGCGGTCGACGGTTTCTCCTTCTGCGCCGTGCAACTGCGCGATCCGGAACAGCACCACCACGACGACGACGGCGACGAGCGCGATGGCCGGCGCCTCGAGTCCGGGCTGTCCACCGGCGACACCGATCACCACACCCGCAAGTGCACCTCCCACATGGCCGGCCTTGTCGATGCCCGGCACGAGGCTGTAGCCGAGGATGATCGCGAGCCACTTCACCAGCGCATCGCGCGTCTCGTGATCGCCGTGCAGGTGCGCGTCGATGCCGGCGGCCGCGATCAGGCCGCAGATCGCACCCGACGCGCCGACAGCCACTGCGAGCGGGTTCGGCACGAGGAGCATCCTCCAGACGGACTCGTCGTAGCGGACGACGCGATTGCGTCGCGCCAAGTACGACACCGTGGATCCGGCGACGCCGGTCGCGAGATACGTCGCGACGAGCATCAGCTCGCCCAGACGCTCGCCGGCGATCGCGCCAGCCACGAACAGCGCGGCGCTGTTGGCCAGCAGATGCTGGAGGTTGGCGTGCAGGAAGATCGAGGACGCGATCCGCCAGTACTGACCGCGCCGCACGAACGGCGTGTACATGCCGCCCCACCGCACGAGCAGCTGCGGATCGACCTGCAAGAGTTGTCGAACGTCGCGTTTGAACCACGCGATCGCCAACGCAGCCACGACATTCAGCGCGACCAGTACGTACAGCGCCACCACGGCTGTAACGGTAACGCGATCAGGGCCTCTCCGGGTCGTCAGGGACCAACGTCACAGCGGCGCCGCTGCGTCGACGATCGCGATCTGGATCCGCAGCTCGAAGTGCTCGGGGCCGTGCGCGAACGGTTCGCCGTTGAAGGCCTCGAAGCCGGGCTGGTGATCGGGCACGTAGCCGCTCGACGGCAGCCACGTCTTGTAGATCCAGTCGAGGGCGCGCATCTCGAGATCGACCGTCCCGGCGATCTCGATCTCGGCGATCTTCATCGTCGGAAAGCTGGTCACGTTGACCCCGGGATCGTCGACGAGCGTCGACGCTGGAATCACCAGCCCGACGTCGTAACGGCAGTCCGCGAGCGCGACGACTTCCGGATCTTCCCACTGATAGCCGAGCCACTGGCCACCCGCGAGGTCGCGCGCCCTGGCCCACGTGGTGAGACGTGCAACCGCGTCGGTGACACCGCTCGACGTGTAGGGCTCGAGCGCGCGCACGTACGCGACACGCCTCGGCGGCAGGTCGCGGATCCGGGGGACGAAGTGGTCGGGATTGGTGCCGGGTGGCAGGCGTTCGAGACGGTGGCGCGTGTCCGGAACGAGCGTGTCGATCATCTCGTCGCGGCGCGTGCGGCGAAACGTCTCGACGTCGAACGCGCTCGGCGGAACTCCGAAGTGCGCGCGGAACGAGCGCGAAAAATCGGAGCTCGACGAGAAACCGACGGCAAGCGCGACGTCCGTCAACGACGCCGCGGGGCGTTGCGACATCAGCTGTACGGCGCGCTCGAGGCGCACGCGCTTGACGAACGCGTTCAGCGGCTCGCCGACGAGCGCTCGAAAAATCCGATGAAAGTGATACGGCGAGAAGCAGGCGATCCGCGCGACTTCCTCGAGCGGCAGCGGCTCCGCGAGGTTTCGCGTCACGTGGTCGAGCGCGCGGTTGACCCGGTGGACGTAGTCGAGGTTCGCAAGATCTGGCAAGTCAGCCCTCGGCGCTCGGACCTAGTGTTCCGGTCATGACGAACCACACGATAAATCTCGGTGCCTTCTCGGTCAGCCTCGCGGTCAAGGATCTCGCGACGTCCCGCGCGTTCTATCTGAAGCTCGGTTTCGAGCCGGTTGGCGGGGACGCGACCAAGTGGCTGATTCTTCGCAGCGGCACGACGACGCTCGGCTTGTTCGAAGGCATGTTCGAGAAGAACCTGATGACGTTCAACCCGGGCTGGGATGCGGTGTGCAACACGCTCGCGGACTTCACCGACGTGCGCGAGCTGCAGAAGCGGGTGCGTGCGGCGGGGATCGAGCCCGCGACACCGGTCGCCGAGTCGGGGAGCGGGCCCGGCAGCTTCATCGTTGTCGATCCCGACGGCAATCCGATCCTATTCGACCAGCACGTCTAACCCGACGTGAGCTCCACGTGATGTCCATCTCGTGCGTCCGCGTGTAATGTCTTCAGATGCGCTTCCTGCTCGGTGTGGTGATCGTGCTGGGGTGCGGCAAACGCGACGCTGGCGATCTCCATCGCGTCGAGTTCCCTGGATTCTCGCTCGATCTTCCGGCGTCGGCTCGTTACACGCAGGCGCCGGATGCCTATCGCGCGGGCGTCTTCGAGATGCCGACACCTCTCGTTCGCGTCTCGTGGCACGACGGCCAGCTGACAACCGTGGGCGAGATGCCGACAGTCGTCGCTGCCGCAGGAACACCAGACGGGCCCGCGAGGTCGATCAAAGTGGGTGGCGGCGAGGCAACGCGCATCGAGATCAAGACGAGCACCGATCGCTGGTCGGTGACCGACATCCAGTGTGGGCGGCGGACCATCATGCTGTCGCTTGGAACGCCGCTCGACGTCGACAAGGTGCTGTCCTCGTTCAACTGCCATCCCGATGCTGGATCCGAAGCCAAGTTGTCCGAGCGCGCACCGATCGCGTTCGACGATCCCGCGATCCGCACGGGGTGGCGACGCAAGCCTTCCGACGCTGGCTCATTCGTGATCTCGAACGGCACGCTCGAGGCGGACTTCGGCGAGATCCGCGAGCTCGCTACGCTCGGCGTCGAGGTGGTCAGGAAACAGATCATCGACGCCTACGGATCTAGCTGGGTCTCCAAGGGCTCCGAGACACGCGGCGGTCGCACGATCGATCTCGGGATGGTCACGAAGGATGGAGCGACGACGGCAGCGGCGTTCACGCTGTGGGTGTGCGAGTCCGGCGGCAAGGACGGCATGGCGGTGATCGTGACGTCGACGGGCACCGATCACGCTCCTGCCGTCGAGATGCTCGGAGCGGTACGCTGTGCGAAACCCGGCGATCCGCCGTGGCAGTGACTGCGGCCGTGATCGCCAGGTCGTCGCGCTTCGCTAAGCTGCCACCACAGATCGACATCGCCTGCGTCGTCCGGCTGGGTCGGCGAGCCGGTCGACGCGCGTCCCGGTGCAAAGCCGGATGTGCGTGCATCGGCGGCTGA
>JACCYD010000535.1 GCA_013696695.1 Deltaproteobacteria bacterium
CTGGATGATCGCGCGCTCGGCGGCGAGCCCGAGGCCGGCGGCGCCAGGCGCGTCTTGCGTGCCACCGCGAAGGCCACCTTGCTGGCCACCACCGACCCATAGCGGTCGCAGCTCGGCACCGCCGCGAAGCCACAGCGCGCCGGTGCCCTTCGGACCGTGAAACTTGTGGCCGGCGATCGCGATCGAATCGACCCCGAGCGTCGTCGCATCGAGGGCGACCTTGCCGAACGCTTGCGCGGCGTCGCAATGGATGTGGCAGGCAGGAGCAACGCGACGGATCGCGGCGGCGATCGCGGCAACCGGCTGGACGACTCCGATCTCGTTTTGCACCATGACGATCGCGGCGACCGAGGCGCCGCCATCGCCGGCTCGGCATGCCTCGGCGAAGGCCTCCGGATCGAGGACACCGGTGGCATCGGGGGCGACGTGAAGGACACGGCGCCCCTCGGTCTCGAGGTTCTTCGCGGCCGCGCTGACCGCGGGATGCTCGATCGAGGACAGCACGATCGATCCAGCTCGGGCGCGTGCCGCTCCGAGCACGGCGAGGGCGTCGGCTTCGGTACAGCCGCTCGTCCACACGATGTCGCCAACGGGGGACACCCCCGTAGTCCCCCCGGTGTCGCCGAACGCGGTGAGGAGCTGCGTCCGCGCCGTCTCGATGTACGCGCGCGCCGCAGCGCCCTGGGGGTGAGCGGCGCTCGGGTTTCCGTAGGCGGTCCGCATGACCTCGGTCATCCGTGCGAGCACGTCGTCGGAGACGCGGGTGGAGGCCGCGTTGTCGAGGTAGATTGGCTGCATCGAGTTAGGCGTCTACCTCCACTTCCCATGGTGCCGCAAGCGGTGCCCGTACTGCGATTTCGCCGTCGAAGTCGGCGATCCGCCGCACGAGCTGTATCTCGAGGCCGTGCTCGCCGAGCTCGCCGCGCGCGGCGATGCGTTTGGCGGCGAGCTGCAGTCGATCTATTTCGGGGGCGGGACGCCGTCGCTGTGGCGGCAGGATTGCCTCGCGAAGGCGATCGCCGCGGTCACCGCCAGGTATGGAGCACCTCGCGAGGTGACGATCGAGGCCAACCCCACCGACTGTACCGACGACAACCTCGCGGCGTGGCGCGATGCGGGCATCACCCGGATCTCGATCGGCGTGCAGTCGTTCGAGCCGCAGACCCTGGTCACGCTCGGTCGCGATCACCGGTTCGGCGACGGCCGTGCCGCGCTCGATCGCGTGCTCGCCGCCGGCTTCGAGGTGTCCGCCGATTTCATTCTCGGGGTGCCCGGCAGCGACACGATCTTCGAGATCGACACCCGTCCGGATCATCTCTCGATCTACGAGCTCACGATCGAGGAGCGCACGGCGTTCGGTCAGCGGGTGCGCGATGGCCGGCTCGTGCCGCTCCCCGACGACGCGGTCGCCGAGCTCTACACCCAGACCCACGAGCGGCTGGCCAGGGAAGGCTACGAGCACTACGAGATCAGCTCGTACGCGCGGCCGGGGCATCGAGCGGTTCACAACAGCCTGTACTGGCGCGGCGTGCCGTATCTCGGGCTCGGCGTCGGTGCCGCGTCGCTCGCGCTCGACGCCCACGGAGCGGGTACGCGCCAGACCAACCCGCGCCGCGCGAGCGAGTATCTCGCGGCTCCGGGGACCCCAGCGGAGCAGCAGGCGATCAGCGAGCGCGAGATGGCGATCGATCGGGCCTGGCTAGGCCTCCGCGTCGTCGACGGGATCGCCGAGGATGCGCTGGCCCCTGCGCGCGGCGTCGCCGACTGGCTGGTCTCCGAATCGCTCGCGGAGAGGCGCGGCGACCGGATCTGTCCGACTCTGCGTGGCTTTCTGCTGGCCGATCGGATCGCGGCGCGCGTCGTCGAGGCCTGGGAGTGACGTCCACGAGGTGAAGAGGGGTGAGGTGAAAGGGTGAGGCGAAGAGGGGTGAGGTGATCGCAGAGAAGCGTTGTAAGCTCGCGGAGACACCTCGCCATGAGCTCCACTGATCTAACGAGACGCGCGCAGAAGATCCTGCACGCGGTAGTCACCGAATATCTCCATGGTGGAGATCCGGTGGGCTCGCGCACCGTCACGCGCCGTCACGATCTCGGCCTGTCGCCGGCGACCGTGCGCAACGTGATGGCCGATCTCGAAGAGATGGGGCTGCTCGAGCAGCGGCACTCGTCGGCGGGCCGCGTGCCCACCCCGTCGGGGCTACGCTTCTTCATCGACAGCCTACTCAAAGTCAGAGGCCTGTCCGCGACGGAGAAGGAAGAGATCCGGCAGCGCGTCACCGCACCGACGCCCGACGAGGTCGTCCAGCGCGCCTCGCGGATGCTCAGCGATCTCACGCATCACGCGGCGATCATCATCGCGCCGGATCCGGATCACCAGCGGCTCGGCCAGATCGAGTTCGTCCCGCTGCGCGACGGCAAGGTGATCGCCGTGCTGGTCACCGCCGACGGGCAGATCGAGAACCGGCTGATCGCCGACGAAGTGACGCCGACGCGGCTCGAGCGGATCCACAACTATCTGAACGAGATGCTGGCGGGGATGACGCTCGATGAGATCCGCGAGCGCGTGATCCGCGAGCTCGGCGACGACAAGAACAAGTACGACGAGGCCATCGCCGAGGCGCTGCGGCTCGGTCACCGGGTGTTCGTCGATCGCCGAGATCGGCCCGCGGATGTGCTGGTGAGTGGCCAGGCAAATCTGATCCACGACGCGCTCGCGCAGGATCGCGCGCGCGACCTGCTCCGCACGCTCGAGGACAAAGAGACGCTGGTCCGGCTGCTCGAGAGCACGCGAAATGCCGACGGCATTCAGGTGTTTCTCGGGGCCGAGACGGCGCTCTCGGCGCTGATCGGCAGCTCGGTGATCGCGATGTCGTACGGCCCGGAGGAGGCTCCGATCGGGGCGCTCGCCGTCATCGGCCCGATGCGGATGAACTACGGCAAGGTGATGTCGGTCGTCGACGTCACCGCCGACACGGTTTCCCAGTTGTTGGCCGAGCTCGGATCATCCTGAATCTGTTCGGCTCCAGACCTGGCTCGCTTGATGAAAGCTGGTTATGGTCCGAGCGATGAGCGATTCCCCACCGAACGACCCGCCCCCGACGGCGCCGCCCGCGCCTGCGGCGGAATCCGAGGTGATTCCGGTCGAGGTCGAGGCGCCCGATGCAGAGCCCGCCACGGAAAAACCTGCAGCTCCTGACTGGGAGGCGAAGATCGCGGCCCTCGAGAAGGAAAAGAAGGAGAACTGGGATCGCTACCTGCGCTCGGCAGCCGATCTCGAGAACCTTCGCAAGCGCAACAAGCGCGAGCTCGAGGACGCGCGCTACGACGCCAAGACCAAGACGCTGAAGGAGATGCTCCCGGTCGTCGATAACCTCGAGCGCGCGATCGAGCACGCCGCGAAGGACGTCGCGAACAACCCGATCGTCGAGGGCGTGCAGCTCGTGCTGCGCCAGTTTCAAACCGCGTTCGAGCGCCTCGAGGTGGTCGGGGTCGACGCGCAGGACAAGCCGTTCGATCCGAACCTGCACGAGGCGATCTCGCAGCAGGAGAGCGATGCGCCTCCGGGCACGATCGTCCAGGTGCTGCAGCGTGGCTACAAGATCGGCGAGCGCCTGTTGCGTCCGTCGCTCGTGGTCGTCGCGAAGCCGTCGGCGGCCAAGCCGGCCGAGTAAGAGCACAGTGACTCGCGTCGTCGGCATCGATCTGGGGACCACGAACTCGTGCGTTGCCGTGATGGACGGCGACGCACCGGTCGTGATCGCGAGCTCCGAAGGCTCGCGCACGACACCGTCGGTGATCGGCTTCGCCCAATCGGGTGAGCGCCTCGTCGGGCAAGCCGCGCGTCGCCAGGCGATGACGAACCCCGAGAACACGATCTACGCGGTGAAGCGGTTGATGGGTCGCAAGTTCGAGGACGACGAGGTGCAGCGCCACCTGCTGACCTCGCCGTACGAGATCGTGGCCGCCGAGAACGGCGATGCCCACGTGCGGATCCGCGGCCGCGATTATTCGCCACCCGAGATCAGCGCGCTGGTGCTGCAGAAGATGCGGCAGACCGCGGAAGACTGGCTCGGCGATCAGGTCACCGAAGCGGTGGTCACCGTGCCGGCATACTTCGACGATTCGCAGCGCCAGGCCACCAAGGATGCCGGCCGGATCGCCGGGCTCAACATCCTGCGCATCGTCAACGAGCCCACCGCGGCTGCGCTCGCCTATGGCGTCGAGACGCAGACCGCGCAGCGCGTCGCGGTCTACGACCTCGGCGGCGGTACGTTCGATATCTCGATCTTGGAGCTCGATAACGGCGTGTTCCGCGTTCGCTCGACGGCAGGCGACACCTTCCTCGGCGGCGAAGACTTCGATAACGCGATCGTCGAGCACTTGCTCGCGACGTTCGCCGAGCAGAACAGCGGGATGGATCTGCGCGGCGATCGGATGGCGCTGCAGCGGCTCAAGGAAGCATCGGAGCGGGCGAAGATCGAGCTGTCGAGCGGCGAGCAGACCGAGATCAACTTGCCGTTCATCGCGGCCGGTACCGGCGGGCCTCGCCACCTCCAGGTCATGCTCGAACGCGGGGATCTCGAGGCGCTGGTCGAGCCGCTCGTCCAGGCGTCGCTCGAGCCATGCAAGCGCGCGCTCTCCGATGCGCAGCTGACGGCGCGCGATATCGACGTCGTCATCCTCGTCGGCGGTCAGACGCGGATGCCGCGGATCCACCACCTCGTCGCCGAGATGTTCGGCAAAGAAGCTAGCCGCCGGGTCAATCCCGACGAGGTCGTCGCGATGGGCGCCGCGATCCAGGCCGGTGTGCTGACGGGCGAGGTGC
>JACCYD010000537.1 GCA_013696695.1 Deltaproteobacteria bacterium
GCTGTACGCCCAGCGCAGCCCGCCATCCATGCCGAACCCGAAGACGTAGCGGAAGTAATGCACGACATAGCCATCGCCGCCGAGCTTCATCGGCCCGAGCTCGACGGGCGTCGACGTCCACAGCACGCGCTTGCGCTCCGCCGCCGTGTAGCCGGCTTGCACGGGATCATAGATCTCGCGGCCGTAGGTGGTGCCGTCGAGCTGCGGTGGCAGCTTGACGCTACCGAACGTCGCGTCGGTGCGCTTGCCCGAGGCGCTGCGCGCGTCGAGCTCGAACATGCCCTGCTTCGAGCCGTAGTACGCGGTGCGGCTGGTCACACGCAGCATCGTGATGTCCTGATCGATGCCGCGCAGACGCGTGCGCTGCTCGCCCGTTCTGCCGTCGACGATCGACAACCACTGGCGAAGGAACGGCACGAACACCAGGCCGCCTTGCGCGACCGGCCCGCCGAGCTCGCCCGATGCATCGGCCTTCCAGATCTCGCGGCCCGAGCTGCCGTCGTGGCCGGAGAGCCACCACGTGTTGCCGGTGCGCTGGACGACGTAGACGCGATCGCGATCCGCGGCCGCACCGATGAACGTGCCCCCTACCGGGATGCGCCACTTCGGCTGTCCGCGCGCCTGATCGCGACCGACCAGCTGCCGGCCCTCGTACGTGCAGATGAAGTCGCCACCGACGGTGATCCGCGACTCGACCGCGGCATCGGCTTTCCACATCACGTTGCCGCTCGCGAGATCGTACGCGACGATCGTCTTCATCCCCGGCCCGCTGGCCGCAGTGAGGGCGAACACGCGCGGCTGGCTCGCCGTGTTGACCGGTGCCGGCTGCGCCGGGAGCTGGCGCTGCTTGAGGCTGCGCTCGAGCGCGTAGCTGTTGTTCTCGTCGGACGACAGCCGGAACACCGACTTGCCGCCACATCCGGCGATCGCGAGAACGACGAGGAGGCCTGCGAGCGTCACTTGCCACCTCCACCGACGCGCGCTTCGATCACCATCTGCGCCTCCTGGCGCGACGGCTTGGGCGGCGTCTTCGGCGTGGTGTCGACGTAATCCTTGAGCTGGTTGACGGCAGCCGCATCCTGGATCTTCGCCATCGCACGGACGATCTCGACCTTCGCCGGATCGGGCCCGAAGTCCTGGCGCTTGAGGATCAAGCCGAGCGTCAGCGCGAGCGAGGCGTCGGGCACCTTGCCGTAGTGATCGGCGATCTTGCGTGCGAGATCGGTGTCGGCGAGCTGCGCGAGCGCACGCGCCGAAGCTTCCTCGCCCTTCGCGAGCAGCTTGAGCAGCGACTCGACGGCATCGCGCACGCGACCCTTGCCGGCGGCACCGGCAGCCGCCGCTCGCACCGCGCCCGACGGATCGTGAAGCGCGGCGACGATCGCACCGCGGGCGGCGGGATCGGGATACGCCGACAGCGCGGTGACAGCCGCGGAACGCACCGTCGGCGTGTGATGACCCGCGTAACGCTTGAGCGCGGCAACGTCAGTGGGCGCGGGATGCAGCGTCAGCGCACCCACCGCGGTGATCGCCACGCGTGCCGGCAGGCCGAAGGCAAGTGCGTCGAGCAGCGCGTCGTGTGCGGCCGGTTCGTCCGCTCGACCGAGCATCTCGGCGGCCTTGATCGCCATCTCGGTATCAGCGCCGGAGAGCGCGGCGATGTCGGGCGCCAGGTCGGCCCGCTTGCCCCCCTTCGCTTCCTTCTTGGGCGGCTTGGGGGCCTTGGGAACCGGTGCCTTTTTGGCCGCCGCCGGTGGGGGCAGCTCTGCTGGCTGCGCCGCGGCGCTCCCGGACGAGTACAGGACCACCACCAACAACAACGCGTACCTGGCGTGTCTCATGATGCCTCTTCGGGCCCGTCGTAACGCAGAACGTTGCCCGCGTCCAACCTGACATGCCCCGCTTTCAGTAAAAGAGAGCGTGGATCCCGCCGTACTGCCGATCCTGGCCTGTCCACGCTGCAAGGCCGAGGCACCGTTCAAGCGCATCCGCGACTCGCGGTGCTCGACGTGTGGTTTCGAGCCCGGTGGCACCAACCCGCACGTGCTCGATCTCATCGATCACACGGCCGGAGAGCCGACCGCGGCGAACACCGAGCAGCGGCTCATGGAGAGCGATCTGGTCGCCCGGATCTACGATCGGTTCTGGCGTCCCGGCTTCGTCCGGCTCCTCGCCGGTGCCGGGGCCGGCAAGGCCGTCGGTGGCCTGTCGGGCGAGCTGTTCATCCACAAGCACGGGCTGTCGATCGACGATCGCCCCGGGCCATGGCTCGACCTGTCGTGCGGTCCCGGCGCGTTCGCGCGTGCGCTCGCCGCCGCCGCCCCTGGCGCGCTCGTCGTCGGGCTCGACATCTCGCGCGCGATGCTCGACATCGCAGCCCAGCGAACCGGCGGCTACACCAATGTCGTGCTCGTTCGCGGCGACGCGCACGCGTTGCCGTTCGTCGACGGTGCGTTCGGCGGCGTCAACAACGCGGGCGCGCTCCACGCCTATGACGACCCCGAGCTGGTGTTCCGCGAGATCCGACGCGTGTTGCGTCCCAACGGGCACTACGTCGGCTCGACGTTCGCAGAAGCGCCGACGTTGCTCGGTCGCCTCGCCGCACGCGCCGCCGGCATCCGCCGGTTCGAGCCGTCCGAGCTGCGCGCGTGGCTGCAGCGGATCGGGTTCGCCGATTACGAAGACGTCCGGCTCGGCGGCGCGCTCGTGTTCCGCGTTCGCCGGCCCTAAAACGTCGCGCCGACCAGCGACAGCGCCATGCCCGGCTGCGGCGAGAGCTGGCGGGACAGCGGCTGGATCGCCGGCGGCGACATCCCCCACCGACCACTCGAGCTGCGCGAGAGCAGTGACGCCGGCGCATCCTGATCCGACGGCTTCCTCGGCATCGCGTCGGCACCACGATCCATGCCCGCCGTGATCCGGAACCCGACGTACGTGCCGGCCAACAGGCCCAGGCACGACAGCGCGCCGACCGTCCGCTCGTCGGACGTGCTGCCACTCTGATAGATCGCCGCGTACAGCAGGAACGGCGAGGCACCGCCGATCGCCGCGGCTCCGGCGACGCGCACCATGCGGCGCGGCGTGGTGTTGGTGGTCGGCGCCGCGAGCAGTCCGATGACGATACCGCCGGCCGCGCCGAACGCACCGTTGAGCGAGTACGCCTCCGACTCCAGCGGCTGCATCATCATGCCGAGCGAGAAGCCGCCGAACGTGCCGATGCCGGCGAACGTGTCGACCAGCGCGATATCACCCGCCGTGTAGCGATTGTCGCGCGCGAGCAGCACGCCGGCGCCGCCACCGATCGTCGCGCCGATGCTGGCGCCGACGAGCACGTGACGCGCACGCGTGCCGTCGGTCTTCGCGATGTCGCCAAACAAGCCGCCGATCACACCGCCCCACACCGTGCCCGCGCCAGCGGTCCGGATCTGACCTTCGTTCCACTCGAGCTTGTCGACCAGGCGCGCGCCGTAGAGCCCACCGACGGCACCGAGTCCGATGCCGACCGGAATCGCGCCGCCTTCGGGCGTGTCCTTGCTGAACAACGAGCCGATCGTGGTGCCGACGAGGCCGGCATAGAGCCCGGTGTGAATGGTGGTGGTGAGCCGGCTCGCGCGTGGCAGCTCCGGCGCGCTCGGGACGTCCTTCGGAGGCGTCACCGTCAAGCCGCCGATCGGCGCCAGGTCGGGGTGCTCCGCCGGGTCCGTCGGATTCTGCGTCTCGTTGATGCCGAGCTGGTCGTTGATCTTCTTGATCAGATACTTCGCGTGTTCCGCCGCGGCACCTTTCGGGCTCTTGACCAGCGCCTCGACGGCGAGCTGCTTCGCGTCGACGTATACGCGCGCGTCGTAGAGCTCCTGCGCGCGATGCACGAGCGACTGAGCGACCTGCTCCGCGAGCACCGGATCGTCCGGCGTTGGCGTCGGTGGCGGCGCTGGGGCGACGGGAGCCGGCCCGATCGGTGCCGGACCGACGGGGGCGGGACCGGGCGGCCGC
>JACCYD010000567.1 GCA_013696695.1 Deltaproteobacteria bacterium
CATCGCCGAACAACAGCGCCGCGGTGGCGATCTCGGTGTCGAGCCACGCGCGATCGAGATACTGCGCGTACTCGTTGAGGTCCTCGGCGCGACCTTGCGCGGCGCGGCGCTGGAGGAGGTCGCGAACCAGATCCTCGTCGCTGCCGGCGGGTGCCAACCCGGTGACGCCGCGAAGATCTTGGCCGAGGTGCGCGATCTCGTCGCTGTTCACCCTCTCGATCCACTTGTGCGCGACGTAGCCGGCGTTACGCGGCAGCGACAGGTACGCGCGGACGAGGCTCGCGTCGACGACGCTGGGCGTTGCGCGACGGAGCGTGTCGAGCAAGTGCCACAGCACGTGGGCCTTGAGCGAATTGATCGCGGGCGGCAGCTCGGCGACGAAGCTCCAGGCTTGCTCGAGGTACGCGAGGCGCGCGGCGCGATCGGTGTCGAGATCGACGGCCTGCGACGGGCGCATTCGTTGGAGCACGGCGGCGACCCAGAGGGCGTGTCCGCGCAGCTCGGTGCGGTGTGCGGCCAGCGCGAGCAGCTGCTCGAGCGTGAGCTGGCCGTGGATCGCGAGCGAGCCGAAGCCGCCGGCGCCGCGCGTGAGGAGCTCCTCGGCGACGAGCGTCACGATCTCGGGCTGCGGCGTGTGATGAATGCGTCCGAGCAACACGCGGCGGCGCGACGCATCGAGCGGCCGCGCGATCAGCTCGAGCAAACCCTCGTCGGTGACCTGCGAGAGATTCGAGTCGTAGTCGATCGCTTGCTGGAGCAACGCATTGCCGTCGAACGCACCATCCGCCAGGCGTGTGGGCCGGGTCGGATCGACCTCCTCGACCTCGGCCTTGTGCCAGTGGCTGACGCCGAGCTGATCGCGAACGTCATCGTGGCGCGTCGGTGCCCCAGCGGTCACCCGATAGAGCAGCTGGCGGAGCGTGAGCTGCTGGTAGCGTTGCGTGTGCCCGTGACGCTCCGGCCACGCGCGCAGGATGGTGTCGGCGTCGTCGAGTGCGCCGGTGTGCTGCGCGCGTAAACACCGGTAGAAATCGTGGTCCTCGCTGCCCGGCAGCAGCTGCGAAAGCGCCGCGGATCTATCATCGGATAGGGCAAGGGCCTCGTGGATCTCCAGGTCCATCGCGGCAGAGTATCTGGTACAACCCGAGCATGTTCCGGCCGGCCGTATTGTTGATCGCCTCCTTGTGTTTCGCGGGAGTGGCCTCGGCCCAGCCGCAACCGAAGAAGGCGCTGCAGTCCAAGACCGCGAAGAAGGTCACCGGCGCCACGAAGACCGCGTCGAAGACAAAGCCGACGAAAGCGAAGCCCACCGCGAAGGGCACGAAGAAGACCGCGTCGAAATCCGCGAAGTCCACCAAGGGCAAGGTCGCCGCGAAGACGGCCAAGACGGGCAAGCGCGGCAAGCGCGAGCCGAAGGTGCCGTGGATCCCGAATGACAAGACGCTGTCGAATGCCGGCAACATGCCGATGGGCTTCACCTGGCCGCCGACGCAAGCGATGGTCGAGGCCGAGAAGGATTGCGAAGCCAAGCTCGATCGCGCCGGTGTGGTGTGGGATCGCAAGGATCGCGAAGGCCGGATCGTCAACGCGGTCGTCGTTCCGTCGATGACGTTCGGCAACGTCAAGTACACGAACATGTGGGGCAGCAAGGGTCCGTTCGTGATGGATTGCCAGCTCGCGCTCGCGCTCGAGACCATCGGTCCCGAGCTCCACGCGCTCGGCGTCCGCGAGGTCAAGTTCGGCAGCCTGTTCCGCTGGAGCAACGTGCGCTCGGGCGGCGTCACCAAGCCGTTTCTGTCGCGCCACAGCCTCGGCCTCGCGATGGACATCGGCTCGTTCATCGACGACACCGGCCGCCAGGCCGTGATCAAGCGCGACTACAAGATGGACGATCAGCTCCTCCACGGCATCGAGCAGCTGATCAACGCGAACGGCAACTTTCGCATCGTGCTGACGCCGAAGAACGATCCGATCTCGCACGACGATCACTTCCACATCGAAGCCAAAGCCAACTACACGTCGCCCGACGTCCGGTGATGCGTCACCGGCTACTCGCCGTGCTCGCGGTAGCGGCGTGCGGATCGCCGTCGATGACAACCACCGACGGTGGCGACAACGACGACGGGCCCACTGGGGATGCTCCGCCGGGTTGCACGAGGCCGTCGCTCGACGATGCGGCGCTCGCCACGCAACTCTCGACGTGGCTCTCGGACCTGCCCGCACCGCGCGCGACGATCCAGCAGCGCGGCGATGCACGAACCTATCTGCAGGCCGAGCTCACCGCGCTCGGCCTCTCGTCACAGCTCCACACGTACAACAACGCCGCGAACGTGATCGCGACGCTGCCGGCCACGATGGGGAGGCAAGAGCATCATCGTCGGCGCGCACTTCGACACCATCGCGAATAGCCCGGGCGCAAACGATAACGCGAGCGGCACCGTCGTCGTGCTCGCCGTCGCGAAGCTACTCGCCGATACGCCATGCCGCACGGCGCCGGTCACCATCGCGTTCTTCGATCAAGAAGAGCTCGGCCTGTTCGGTGCACGCGCCTACGCGCAGTCACTGTCCGCCGCGGATGTTCGCGCCGTCCACACGATCGATCAGGTCGCGTGGGACATGGATGGAGATCGCCGCTTCGAGCTCGAAGCGCCCACGCCCACGCTCGAAACCGAGTGGAAAGCGCGGCGACCGTGATCGGCGTGCCGGTCACGCGCGTCACCACCGAAGGCACCGACCACAAAGCGTTCCGCGATCTCGGGTTCGCCGCGATCGGGCTGACCGAAGAATTCGTCGGCGGCGACACCACCGACTTTCGCCACACCACCCAGGACACCGTGTCGACCGTCGACCTGACATACCTCGGCCTCGCGATGAAGCTCACGGCGCAGGTCGTGATCCAACAAATCAGCCCTTAGAAGGTGGGGACAGGATCCACCCCTCCAGCTGCACGAGATCACAAGGCTCCTGGGCCGAAACGTCAAATTGCTGCCACACTGATCTCGTGCTCGGTCGCGCCGCTCGCCTCGCGTATCTCGCGTTTGGCCTGTTGTGCGTCGGGCTGGGCGTGCTCGGCGCGGTGCTGCCGGTGCTGCCGACCACGGTGTTCTTCCTGATCGCCGTGTGGGCGTTCAGCAAGAGCTCCGCGCGCCTCGAGCGCTGGATGCTCGAGCACCCGCGCATCGGCCCGCGCATCCTCGAGTGGCGCGCGCATCGAATGATCCCGTTGCCGGTGAAGCTCACCGCGTGGGCATCGATGACCGCGAGCTTGACGGTGATGATCGTCGCCGGCGCTGCGACGATCGCGATCGCGGGTGCCGCGACGGTGATGGCGATCGGCGCCGTCTACATCGCATCGCGTCCATCGCGCCCGGTGTCGTCTCCGCTCCCACCACAGCATTGACTACGAGGCAGCGCAATTGGCTCTCGGTCGAGTGATCTGGTTCACGCGTGCTGTTACCGTGGGCGGATGCTGAAATTCATGATGGTGCTGATGATCGGTTCTCTCGCAGCGTGTGGTGGCAAGAAGGGCGGAAACGACGCCTTCGAGAAGACCTCGGCCTTCGCCGATCAGATGTGCGCCTGCAAGGACGCCGACTGCGCGAAGAAGGTCATGGACGAGATGGAAAAGTGGTCCACCGAGTGGGCGAAGAACGCCAAGCCCGAGGATGTGCCGAATGCCGAAGAGCAGAAGAAGTACGTCGAGGTCAGCAAGCGCATGACCGACTGCTCGACCAAGGCGATGACTCCTCCGAAATAGTCAGATCCAGATCGGCGAGACGCCGTCCGTCGACGAGGCCAGCACGAAACGCTGGCCTTTGATCGTCACGGCACCGACCACCGAGCCCTCGAACTGCGCGATCACGTCGCCGGCCGAGCGCACGAACGTGATCATCCCGGCGCTCTTCGAGAGCACGGTCACCGTGTCGAGCTGCGTGCCGGCAAGCTTGCCGACGTGCACGTACTGCGGATCGAGCGGCGTGATGTTGCGCGCGAGCACCCAGGCGAGGTCGGCCGCGCTCGCCGTCTTGTCCTCGAGCCCGATCCACGCGGCGCCTTCGTGGCGACCCTCGAGTGCGAACGACCACTTGCCCTCGGGCAGGTCGAGCGCGAGCGCCGTCATCGGCTTGTGCGTCTCGAACGTGTGATCGAGCACCGCGCGCTGCTTGCTCGTGATCACTCGCGTGCCCGACGGACCGATCAACGTCACGGCCATCGGCGTCGCGAGATCCGACATCCGCGACATCCGCGCGTAGTCGTACGTGTTGGGCGCGAGCCGGGTCCACGCCAGCTGCTCGGTGTTCGCTGCAGCATCGACGAGCGCGAACGTGCGGGTCGCCGGCTGTCCGAGCGTCTGGACATAGTGGCTCGACAGCCGGAACACCTTGGGCTCGAGAACGTACGGTCCGCAGGCATCCGCGGGGCGGACGGTGGCGATCGCGAGAGAAGCGAGGACGGGAGCGAGCAGTAGGTTGCGCATGTTCCCTCAACGGCCCCCGCGATCGACCGGCGCATGAAACATTGTAACTGATTGAAACAACTACCGACGTCCGGACCGGGGTTGCGGTAACTGCGGCAAGTCCAACTCCCAACTCCCGTTTTGGACGGGTCGTATTCGCCGATGTCCGGGTCGAACAAGCAGCTGTTCGACGCCAGTTTCAGAGGCTTGGGGAACTGGTGCGCCGGTCGGGCGAGTGCGCCGTTGTTACCGGCGATGCGACAGCTCGACCGATGCCAGCAACCGCTCGACCGACAGCTCGACGCGCGACTTGACGAGATCGAACATCTCGTCGAGCTCGTCGGAGGGCGCGGCGATCTGGGTGGCGACGTGCTCGCGCGTCGCGGCGAACACCGCGTCGCGCGCGGCGGCGAGCCAGCGCACGACGGTGGCGCGATGCACGCCGTACATCTTCGCGAGCTGCTCGAGCGTGACGCCGCCGAGGAAGTGGAGGCGGAGCAGGTTGCGATCGCGGCGCGACGCGGTGGCCACGGCCTGTGCGAACCCGGCCGAGAAGGCCGCGCGGTACTGCGCCTTGATCAGCGAGAGCGCGACGTCGGTGGGCCCGGCGAGCTCGCGTGCAGGAAGCTCGACCTCGCGATCCTCGAGGCGGATACGATCGATCGCGGTGCGCGTGGCGGTGACTTGCACGAGTCCGCGCAGCCGACCACGACCGGCGTAGTCGAGGATGCGCGGCGGCTTGTCGCCATCGGCGAGCAGGAGCTTGTCGCGCACCGCGGAGCGTACGTCCTCGACGGTGGCGTGCGGCAGCTTCATGCTGGCGAGGGCCTGCGGGACGACCTCGAGGTAGGCGCGATCGAACGCGCCGACGGCGGCGTTGTCACCGCGCGCGCAGGCGATCGCGAGGTGGAGCTCGGTGGTCGTGGCGACGGTGACCGGCACCGGATCGTCGCCGCCGAGCTTGGTGGCGAGCAGCGCGATCACCTCGCGCGGCTCGACCGTGACGCCGGGCCAGGCAGCGGCGGCTTCGGCGCACAGCGCGGCGAGGCGCGCCTCGGCAACCACCGGTTCGCCGAGTGCACGCGCAGCATCGGGCGCAGCGGCGGCGAGCAGATCGTGAAGCGGCGTGGCCACGACCGGGATGTTACCTTGAGGCGAGTGGCGCGATGACGGCGTGTCTCGACGATGAAGCGGTGCTCGGGCTGGTCGAGGGCCGGCTGACGGGCGCCTCGCTCGATGCCGCCGAGGGCCACCTCGATGACTGCGCGACCTGCCGCGACGTGGTCGCCCAGATGTCTCGCGGTCAGGCGCCCGGGATCTCGACGGGCTGCGAGCTCGGCAACTATGTCGTCGGGGACTTGCTTGGCGAAGGCGCGATGGGGCGCGTGTACTCGGCGTGGCAGCGCGAGCTCGATCGCGAGGTCGCGATCAAGGTGTTGCACGATCGCCCCGACGCACGCGAGCGCCTGCTGAAGGAAGCGCAGGCGATGGCGCGCCTCGATCACCCGAACGTCGTCGGTGTCTACGACGTCGGCACCTTCGATGACAGCGTCTACGTGGTGATGGATCTCGTCGCAGGCGACACGCTCCGCGCGTGGGCTCCACGTCGCACACCGTCGGAGATCACGCGCGTGTTGATCGACATCGCGCGCGGCCTCGCAGCGGTGCATGCCGCCGGCGTGATCCATCGCGACGTCAAGCCCGACAACATCATCCTCGGCGCGGATGGTCGCGCGCGGCTCGGCGACTTCGGGCTCGCACGTGGTGCCGGTACGAAGATCCGCGGTGGAGGCCGGGTCGCGAACGCCATCTCGTTCGACGACACCATGGTCGCGACCCCGAGCGGCGAGCCCGCGGTTGCCGCGCTCGACGGTAGGTCCACCGCGACGGGAACCTCTGTCGCCGGGACGCCGGTCTACATGGCGCTCGAAGTGCTGCGCGGTGGCGCGGCGACACCGGCGAGCGATCAGTTCGCGTTCGGCGTCACCGCGTACGAGATCATTGCCGGCCAGCGTCCATTCACGGGCAAGACGTGGGACGAGCTCGCGCGATCCGTCGAGCGCGATCATCCGCCGCTGTTGCGCGACGTGCCCGGCTGGCTCGACGCCGCGATCCGGCGCTGTCTCGCCATCGATCCCGCGAAGCGGTGGCCGTCGATGTCGGCGATCGCCGATCACCTCGCCGAGCGCGCGCAGCGACGCAAGCCGCTGTGGATCGCGGGCGCTGCGGCCGCCGCGGTGATCGCGAGTAGCGTGACGTGGGCCGCCACGCGCGGCGGTGGATCCGACGCGCTGACTGACCCGACGTGCGCCGCCGGTGCGAATGAAATCGCGAGCGTGTGGAACCAGCACGCGAAGGCCGGCGTGACGGCGCTCGGTGCGCCGGTGCTCGCAGCGATCGACAGTTGGACCACACAGTGGGCCACCGAGCATGATGCGACGTGCTCGGCCTCTCGCCGCGAACCGATCGCGAAGGTCGCAGCGCGCGACAAGTGTCTGATCCGCCAGCGCGACGAGCTCACCGCCCTCCTCGACGGCGCGCGAACCGTGGGCCAAGGGCAGGATCTATCCCGGGAAGGTCCTGGGCTCGTGAGCTCGAACGCTGCCGGCGATCTGCTGGCGCTTGGCAGTCGCAGGCTCTCCGATCGCGTCGTCGATGCACTCGCGACGATGTCCCCGGCGGATTGTCGGCTGAGCGAGCCGGGCAGCGCGGATCCGTTGCCGGCAAATCCCGATCGCGCGGTCGAGGCTCGCACCGTCGAGCGCGAGCTGCCCAAGGTGCGCGCCGCGATCGCACTCGGTGATGCCTCGCCACAGCTCGAGCTCGCTGCGACCATCGTGGAGCGCGCGAAGACGAGCACGCACCTGCCTTCGCTCGCCGAGGCGTTGCTCGTCCAGGCCGATGCGTTCCGCGCGGCGGGTCGGTTCGACGAGGCGGCGATCGCATCACGCGATGCCCTCGCTGCAGCTGAACGAGGTCACGACGATCAGACCGCGGCTCGCGCGTGGTTGACGCGCGTTGGCGTCGCCGGTGATCGCCGCGACTTTGCCGGCGCCGAAGATCTCGCAGCGATCGCGAGTGCCTCGATCGATCGCGCGGGTGCACCGCCTCGGCTCGCGGCGCGCATGCTTCGTCTGCGCGGCTTGATCGCGTATTACCGCGGCAAGCTCGCCGACGCGAGGTCCCTGCTCACCGAGGCCCGTGCGAAGTCCGTCGCGCTCGCGGGAGAGCAATCGACCGACGTCGCAGGGATCGAGACGCTGCTCGGCGCCACCGCCCGCGGCGCCGGCGATCTCGACGCTGCCGAGAAGCATCATCGAATCGCGCTGTCGATCGATCGCGCGCTGCACGGCGAGCGTCACCCCGATCTGTCGCGCGACCTCCACAACGTCGCCGGCGTGTTGCGGTTGCGCAAGCAACTCGATGCCGCGCTCGCCACCTACCGCGAAGCACTCGCGATGGAGGTCGCGATGCGAGGCGAGCGCAGCGTGCAGACCGCGTTGACGCGCAACTCGATCGGCCTCGTCATGCTCGAGCGCGGCGCGCTCCAGGATGCTCGCCGCGAGCTCGACGCCGCCCGCGTGATCCTCGACGACGTCAAGCATGGCGATCGCGGATTCCCCGAGCACAACCTCGGGCTGGTCGCCGCCGCGCTTGGCGATCACACCCTCGCACTGGACTGGTTCGATCGCGCGGCCAAGACGTACGCGGCCACGGTCGGTGACGAAAACGCCTCCGCGATCCGCCTCCACCTCGATCGCGCGCGCTCGCTCGTGGCGGTCAAGCGTCCCGGCGACGCGCGAATCGCGGCCACCCGTGCGCAGACCGCGGCGACCACCGCCGGAATCTCCTGGATCGTCGACGATGCGCGCGCTCTGCTCGCAAAGCTCCCCGGCAAACCGCTGCCTCCGAGCACGGCGTGGCGCGTCCCGCCGATCGCGCCGCCGGAGCTTCCCCCGGAACCGCCGAAGCCCACGCCGATCCGCGACGTCGGCACGTACGGCACGAGCCCGGGCACGCCATGAGCTGCGAGATGTTCATCGGCACCATCGTGTCGTGCGAGACGCGCTTCCGGACTGCGGTGACGCGCGCGATCGTCGTCGATGTGGTCGCCAACTGGGCCGTCACGATCGAGGTCGAAGAGGCCGATCCCGACGCACCGGCACCACCCGGCGGCCGCGTGTCGTTCCTGTTTCACAGCCCGACCCAGCTGTTCCTCGCGCCCGCCGAGGAGCTGGCCGGCTGCCGCTACCGGTTCACGATCGACCGAACCTCGACCGCCGATGGAGTGCGGTGGGGCGACTTGCGCGCCACGCCTATCCGGTAGAGTCGTCGCTGGTGCCGTCGAAGAAGACCCAGAGCCGGATGCGCTCGACTCCTGTACGCACTCCGAAGCCGGCCGCGAAGAGCATCTCGAAGAGCCTGCACGTCACGTCACCCGGCACGCCGAAACGCGCCGCGAGCCGGCCGACCGCAGCGCCCGCTGCGAAAGCACCGCGCCCGGCGAAGCAGCTTCCCGGAGGGCCGCGCCTCGGAGCGCGCGGGGAAATCGCGCGCGGCGGGATGGGCGTCATCCACCGTGCCTTCGACACCCGCACCGAGCGCACGCTCGCGATCAAGGTGATCGATCCGGCGTACGCCGCGAACCCCGAGATGATCGCGCGCTTCTTCGACGAGGCGCGCATCACGGGCCAGCTCGATCACCCGAACATCGTCCCGGTGCACGACATCCTGGTCGACGACAACGAGCAGCCGACCGCGATGGTGATGAAGCTGGTCGACGGCGAAACGCTGACCGCGCGGATCTCGAACACGCCGCGTCGCGAGCGCGAGCTGACGAAGCTGCTCGAGATCTTCCTCAAGGTCTGCGATGCCGTGTCGTTCGCCCATAGCCGCGGCGTGATCCACCGCGACCTCAAGCCCGACAACATCATGATCGGCGCGTTCGGCCAGGTCT
>JACCYD010000576.1 GCA_013696695.1 Deltaproteobacteria bacterium
GAGCTCGGCTATCGCCGCACGTGGTCGTCGACCGTCGGCTTGATCGGCGAGGTCGATCGCCTCGACTTCCCGGATCAGGGTCTGTACCCGAACGAATTCGATCAAGCGCCGGCGCGTGGCACCAACGAGGAGCGTCTGCACGCACGCGTTCACGGTGAGTGGAAACGCGGCGGCGTGGTCGTCGCGCCCTACGCGAACGCCAGGTTCTCCCTGCTGCACGCGGCCTTCGATCGCGTCGACACCGGCGTTCGGCTCGCACGCGGCCCTCACGCGCTCGAACCGTCGATCGAGTACTTCCTGCCCACGTTCGACGGCGACTCGATCTTCAACGTGTTCTCGATCGAGCCGACGACGGATCTCCGGCTGCGCTATCTCTACGACCGCGGTGTTCGCGCCTCCGCGAGTGCGTGGCTGCGCCGCTATCACGAGGCCGGCGACATCGCCGGTGGCTTCGATGCGGGGGTCGAGCGCGTGCTGTCGCCGCGCTGGCGTGGCCGCCTCGATGCACTATGGGACGACGGCTACGGCGGTCGCCGGATCGGCGGCAGCGGCGGTGTCAGGTGGCGCGCACGGCACCGCGTCTGGGTGCGCGGCCGCGCCGTCGTGCTCGGCGTCGCCACCGATGGGGTGGGAGCCTCCGACGCAGGACGCGATCGCTACGTCACGACGTCCGCGGTCGGTGCCGGCACCTGGCAGATCGGCGATGCCGCCGCACTGCACGCGCTCGTCGAGGTCGATCACGACGAGATCCACGCCACCCAGATCCGCGCGATCGCGATCCTCGATCTCGCCTTCACGCCGGAGCTATGAAGTACGTCGTCGCCATGGCTGTGTTCGTTGCGCTCGCGTGGGGCGCCGTCGCGCTGTCCGGACCGGATCGCGATCCGCGCGGGGCCGACGACTGGTCACCCGTCGTCTATCCCGCGCAGCGCCTCCCGCTCACCTTCTCGCATGCGAATCACCTGAAGCGCGGCACGCCGTGCGCCGCCTGCCACGCCGACGCCACGACCTCGCGCTCCGCGGTGGACAACCTGATCCCGACCGAGGTCGCCTGTCGCGCGTGTCACCCGATCGATCGCGCGCAGCCCGAGAAGGTCGTGCCCGGTGCGCCGCCCGCGCGTTGCCTCGCGTGTCATCCCGGCTACGCGCCCGACCGCGCCGTGGAACGCGTCGTGCTTGTCACGCCGCCGCTCAAGTTCTCGCATGCCGCACACATCAAGACGCCGTGCGCCGGTTGCCATGGCGATCTGTCGCGCGTCGATCTCGCGACCCGCGCGCAGCTGCCGACGATGGCGTCGTGCCTGACGTGCCATCGCGAAGGCACGCAGGAGCGACGGTGCGCCGACTGCCATCTCGCGAAGCCCGGTGGCTTGCTCGAGACCGAGTTGCCGCAAGGTCGGTTGATGCCACGCCAGACCGGCATGGGTGACGCGCATGGTCCGGGGTTCGCGAAGGACCATCGCCAGGAGGCCGTCCAGGTCGATGCCACGTGCAGTGCTTGCCACGATCGGTCGACGTGCATCGCGTGTCACAACGGTGTGACCAAGCCCGAGGAATTTCATCCCGGCAACTACGTGCTGTCGCACGCGATCGAAGCACGCCGCGGCACGCCCGATTGCTCGGCCTGCCATCGCGCGCAATCGTTCTGCGTCGGGTGTCACGAGCGATCGGGGATCGGCATGCGCGGCAACCGCGGCTTCTTCGGCGGTGATCCGAGCGTCGCGTTTCATCCCGCCGGCTGGTCGTCGTCGACGGGGGGACAGAACCGACATGCAGGGGAGGCACGGCGCAACATCGGGGCCTGCGCGTCGTGCCACCGCGAGGACGATTGCGTGAGCTGCCACAGCGCGGAGGCCGGGGCGCTGCGTGCGTCACCTCATCCGCGGGGGTGGCGCGGAAGCGCACGATGTCGTGCGCTCGATCGCGGCAATCGGCGAATGTGTCTGAAGTGTCACGTGACGCAGGACGAGCTCGGATGCGATTGGGCGGCACGCTGACTCTCGGGGTATCCTGGTCGATGTGAAGCTCGCAGGCGTGTTGGCGATCGCAGTGTGCGCGCCTGCTTGCCAGCTCGTGTTCACGCTCGACACGGACAAGGTGCCCCACGTTCCGGAGGGCGAGGAAGACATCGGCGACAGCGATCTCACCCTGCGCCAGGGTGGGTTCTTCACGTTCGATACGACCTCGCTTCAACCCGGTGGCGACATCGCGATGGGAGAAGCCGAGTTCGAGAAGCTCCGGCAGGACGGTGCCGACGCCGACATCGTGCTGATGCGAGTCGCCGCCTTCACGATCGAGGAGGGTGCGCTGTTCCGGATCACGGGAGAGCATCCCCTGGTCATCCTGGCCAACACGATCAAGATCGACGGCGTGATCGATGCGAGTGCGAGCCTGCTCGGCGCCGTCACGCAGCCGGGGCCGGGTGGTGGCGCACCGGGATCCGCTGCGCTCGGGGAAGGAGGAAGCGGCAACATCACGGCGGCGAATCGCAAC
>JACCYD010000610.1 GCA_013696695.1 Deltaproteobacteria bacterium
GCCGTAACTGTGACCGTGACCGATGGCGTGCCCACGCGATCCTCCTCAGAAGATCGCGACACCATGATCCTCACCGAGCCCACTTGCAATCAGCGGCCTGCAATTTCGGCCGAGGACATCTAGTCGACCGACTGGGCGGTCAGCTTATGCTGGCGAACGATCTCGAAGGCGCTTTGAATCGCCGGATCGCTATTCGGCTTGGCCGCAGCGGCTCCCTGAATCATCGCGAACGACATGCCGTCGAGCGCTCCAGTGCAGCCACCAGCGATCTCGGCTTGACCGTCGACCTCGCGGAAGTTCGTGGCCGTGACCGAGCCGCGAATTTCTGTATCCGCGGTAGTGCCGGCCGCCGTGAGCGTGATGGAGCCGCTGCTGGAGGAGTAGAGATGCGTGAACATACCGGTCGACGAGACGTTACCGATAAGGTACGCGGCCGCTTGGTATGCCGTCGAGCCCATCGAATTAAAGCCCGTCACACTTCCGACGACCGCGGGGTCGGTCGAGAAGTTGGTCGGCTGGTTGAGGACGAAAGTCTCGTTCGTGCTCACCAGCTCGAAGATGATGATGTTCGGATCTGCATTGGTCGTGTCGGTGTCGATGTCCGGCGGGAGACGCGCCCCGAGGACAAAAATACGCTTGGTCATGTTCGGGCCAGTCGCCGGCTTCTCGTACCAGTTGCAGGGCATCTCGCCGCATGCGGTCGCCGGAATGGGCACGTCGTCCGCTGTACCTCCCATACCGTCTGCGCCGGCGCTCATGGCGAAGACAAGACCACCCATCGCCATGTCGACCGGGCACACCACGCTCGCGGGCCCATCCGGGTCCGGAGCCGTCGTGTCGACGGGAACGGGCGTTGGAGAACCTCCGCCACCGCATGCGGTGGCGAGGGGAACGACGAGAACAGCAATCAGACGGGTAAAGCGCATGCACCTCTCCTTGATGTGCGGACATTACGCATAAAACGGCAGCGTCGGGAATAGGGTTGTTAGTGGTCGATGCTGACCGACCTGTAACCCGTCGTTCGCTGCCTGCTAGAGTCCGTCCCATGGCCATTCGCAAGATCGCTCAGATCGGGCATCCCGTGCTGCGACAGGTCGCACGTGACATCAGCCGCGAGGAGTTGATCACACCCGAGACCCAGCAGCTCGTCGACGATCTCGTCGAGACCATGCGGGACGCCGACGGCGCGGGGCTCGCGGCCATCCAGATCTACGAGCCGATTCGCCTGTGTGCGATCGAGGTTCGTGACAACCCGCGCTATCCGTACAAGCCGAAGATTCCGCTCACGATCCTCGTGAACCCGGTGCTCACGCCCGTGGGCGACGAGCGGTTCGATAACAACGAGGGCTGCCTGTCGGTCCCGAACCTCCGGGGCGTGGTGCAGCGCTACGTCCACCTCCGGGTCCAGGCGTGGGACCGGCTCGGCAACCCGATCGACGAGGTGGTACACGGTCTCAAGGCCGGGACCTACCAGCACGAGGTCGACCACCTCGACGGCAAGATCTTTGTCGATCGCGCGGATCCAATGACGTTTTCGACCTGGACCGAGTTCGAGCGTCACCACAAGGCGGCCTTTGTCGAGCAAGTCCAGCAGCTGGTCGCGCGCGTCGGCTCGTAATGCTCACGTGAAGCAACCCTCGCGATCCTGCTCGGTTGGAGAGCGCGCAAAATCACGCAACCTTTTTCGAAACCGCTCGACACGCTCGCGATGGCTAACGAGTATCTCTGGATGCGGTTTCAGTTGGTGGGCTTCGGGCTCTTTGCAGCTCTCATCGCTTGTACGAAGCCGAATCCGGCGTCCTGTCTCGACGACTTCTGCTCCGATCCGGCGCTGCCGTTCTGCGATGTCGATGGTTCGATCGGAGGTGTCCCGGACTCCTGCATCGCCGTCTCGTGCACGCCCGCCGAGCTCGCCGGGTGTCGCGAGGATCGCGCGCTGATCTGCAATGCGACCGGCGACAACTTCGAGCTCGTGGAATGCGAGTTTGGTTGCGGCGAGACCGGCTGCAACGTGTGCAACACCAGCACCTGCGAGCAACACATCATTCCGAAGTATCTGCCGGCGATCTGCGATGACCTCGCGACCACTGACTTGACGGTGTCGGCCAATCTCACCCTCGACACCGACGACGACGCGAGCTGTACGTCGGTGGCTGCACAACCCACAGGCCCGGAGATCTGCATCGTTCATCACCAGTCGATCTCCATCCTGGAGAACCAGACCCTGACCGTCACCGGCACCCGCGCGATCGCGCTCGTGGGAGATCGTGGAGTTGATGTTCGCGGGATCTTGGACGCGAGCGCATCGACCACCCTCAACGGCCCGGGTGGTGGGTTCAAGAAATCGGGATCGGGCGGTTCACTGGCCGGCGGCGGCGCGGGGCACCATACCCGAGGCGGGCACGGTGGCTCGAACACCGACGGTGGCGCAACGAACGGAGGGCTACAGGAACCGAGTCCAGCATCGCTCGCCGAGTTGTTCGGCGGCACCCAGCCAACTCTCACCTCGCCGGGTAAAGCTCCGGGTGGTGCTGGGGGTGCGGTCGCCCTGATCTGCTGCCGCTGTACCGCACAGGTGATCGGCGTGGTTGACGTTGGGGGAGGTGGAGGTCGAGGTGGCGAGAATCCCCTCGGTGGAGGCGTAGCTCCACCCGGCGGGGGAGGGGCAGGGGGAACGGTGGTCTTGCAGGGATTGGGCGTGGAGGTCACCGGCCAGATCTTCGCGAACGGCGGCGGCGGCGGCGGCGGCGGTCTCATCGTGGAACGTGGGGATCCCGGCGAAGATGGCACCCGATCGGCCACGTGTGCATCAGGTGGGTTGAACAACGCTGGAGCGGTTTCAGGAGGCGCAGGGGGGTGCGCAACCGCCGACGCGAGAGATGGTCGCGCCGCCGTTACCAATGGGCCGCCGGCTGGCGCGGGTGGAGGCAGTACCGGTTTCCTCCTTACCTACACGCCACAAGGAGTCGCGCCGCTGCTCAATCCGTTGTTGGTTTCACCGGCGTTCGAGACCAACGGAACCATCGCAACGAACTGATCTCGAGTCGGTTGTGCCGTTCGATCACCAGCGCCAATAAGTGGACCGGCGGCTTGCCGCCCGCGGGTGCCCTAGGGTTTGCTCCCCGCGATGCCGCGCAAGGTGGTGAAGAAAGCCAAAGGCAAGCCCGAGCAATCGGCCGCCTCGGCGATCGAACGCCTGCGCGTGATCCCGAAAATCGCGGCGCGAGACAAGAAGAAGCCGGTTGGTCCGCTGATCACCGTGCGCCACATGCAGCGGCGCGACATCAGCCGGGTGTGGGACTTCCTCAAGCTCAGCTTCCGCGAGGTCAACATCGAGACCGTCGAGTACCAGCGGCCGCGCAGCAAGCACCGGTTCGAGGAGATCTACGAAGAGGAAGGTATCGAGCAGCTAGTGTTCGAGGTCGACGACGGCATCGTCGCGTACGCCGAGTGCAGCTACGAGGTCACCGGCTCCGATAACTGGATCAACCCGCGCTACTTCGAGAAGCGCGACATGAAGCCACTGTTCGTCGACGAGCTCGCCGTGCATCCCGGCTGGCACGGCCGCGGCGTCGGCTCGTTCGCGCTCGAGCAGCTCCACCACCTGGCGCGCGTCCACGGCCTCAACCACATCGTGCTCGAAGTGGCGGAGAACAACGTCAACGCGTTCGAGTGGTACAAGAAGCGCTCGTTCAAGAAGCTCGATGCCGCGATCTTCATGGCCGTCGAGGTCGAGATCGAGGCCGAGCTGCTGCCGCCTCGCGAGCTGCCGCCGTCGAAGAAGAAGTCGGCCGCGAAGGCCGAAGAAGCCAAGGATTAGGCTTTCCTGCCGCGCTGATCAGCGGCAGGTCTTCGTGAGCCGCGCGCGCTGCGCGGATGCCGGCCACTGCGCGTCGAACACGGCGAGCCGCGGTGCGAACGCCGGATCGCGGAGCGTGCACAGCGCTTCGATCTCGATTGCGGCGGCATCCTCCGCGAGCTGGCCGCGACGCGAGGTCTCGGTGGCGTGGAGCCGGACCGCGGCGAGCGCATTGGCGGCATCGCCACCGCGTAGTGCGGTCATCGCGCGATCGACGAGCTCGACCTCGCGCGCGAGATCGATCCCCCGATTCGGCGCGACAACTCGCACAGGCACGGCCGGTGTCTCCGCGACCGCTGCGACGTCGCGAACCAAGACCGGCGCCTCTGCCACCGCTCGCGTCGCGACCGGCGTGTCTGCGGCCGCTGTGACACGCGGCGGTGCCGCTTCGCGAACCGTGCGCAGCGAGTGCGACGGCGGATCTTCCGCGGGGAGCGTGGCGATCCGATCGGTGGCAGCGGGAGCGCGGGTGTGCGTGGCGATCACGCCAGCGCCCGTGGCGGCGACGATCGCGAGTGCAAGGAGCGCGAGCTTCGTGGTGGTGAAGCCGGTCGAGATCGCCGCGGTGGAGCCCGTGGTCGCGGCTGGTGCGATCGCCGCACCGATCTTGCCGCGCATGCGGGCGATCGCAGCGGCATCGGGACCGGTGCCACGAGCAGCGTCGAGCAAGGCGCGCGTGTTCGGGTTCATTGGGCTCCCTTCGCGAGCGCGCGCACTGCGAGCTCGAAGGCTTGCCTCGCGAGCCGCAGCCGCGAGTACGCGGTGTTGAGATTGAGCTCGAGCATGCGCGCGACATCGGGCACGGACATCTGCTCGAGCTCGACGAGGGCGAACACGACGCGCTTGTCCTCGTCGATTCCGTCGAGGACTTGCATCACGGTGGCCGCGGCTTGCGCGCGCGACAGCGCCACGAACGTATCGGCCGGGCCCGCGACCTCGGGTTGCTCGTCGAGGGGCTGGTTGCGCTCGCGCTCGGTGCCGCGCTTGCGGCGGTACGAGCAGGCGACCCGGCGGGCGATCGCGAACAGCCAGGTGGTGATCGCGGCGCGGCCTTCCCACTCCGGCAACCGCCGATGCACGACAACGAATGCATCCTGCGTCGCGTCCTCGAGCTGGGGTTCGGCGACGCCGAACGCGCGCAGCGTGCGCCACACGAAGGCAACGTGCTCGACGTAGACCTCGTCAAACGACGGGATCTCGACCACATCCTGATCGTCGAGCACGAGGGCCACCGCAGGCATCTGGACGGTTGGTGCCGGCAGCACCGCGGATCCGTCACCGCCCGCGAAAATTCTGCTGATCAGCGCCACGCGAGCTCCAGCCCGAGGGCGGAGCGCGCGGAGATCGGTGCCGGTTCGCGGACTTCGGTGCCGTCCATGAACGTGAACTTCGCTCGCTCGATGGGCACGGCGACCTCGAACGTGCCGACCACGCGGGTGCGCGGCGACAGCGGCCAGCCAACGCCGAAGCCCGAGGCGATCGCGATCCAGCGCCCGGTGCCGGACTCGGGCGTGCGAAGCGCCATACCTTCCCCGTGCATCGAACCGACCTCGACGCCGACCCAGCCTCGCAACGGCATCCGCGGCGCGGCCCAGCCCGCGCGGAGCGCGACGAGCTGGACGCCGAAGTCGACCTGGCCGATGCCACCCGGCAGCAGGTACATCGGACGCGGCGCCCACTTCGCGACGCCGAGCTCGACGAACTTGTCGGCGCGCTGCACGAAGGCGGCGAGATCGGCGCCGACGCCGACGTCGGGCGTCATGCCGATGCCGGTGAGTACGAGCGCCCGGAAGCCGCCGGACCACGCGATCGGACGCCGAGCGGCAGCCTCGGGATAGGGA
>JACCYD010000625.1 GCA_013696695.1 Deltaproteobacteria bacterium
GATCCGAAGGCGGTCGATCCGAAGGCCGGCAGCGCGGTCAAGGATCCGAAGGCCGGCAGCACGGTGGCCGTGGTCGATCCGAAAGCCGGCAGCGCGGTCAAGGATCCGAAGGCCGGCAGCACGGTGGCCGTGGTCGATCCGAAATCCGGGAGTGCGAAACCGGCGAGTGGTCCACCGCCGATCGATGCGAGCAAGCCGCGCGTCTACGTCAAACCGACGGCCGATGTCGGCGCGATCAAGCTGTCGCTGCTGCCGAACTGGGATCGCGACGTCGGCGAGGCTGGGACGATCTCTCTCGTCGTCAAAGTCCGGGGGACTACCGAACAAACGCGCGTGTTCGCGTTCCGCTACGGCTACGAGGATCCGAAAGCACCGTCGGATCGCGACGCCTACAAGAAATGGCTCGCCGAGAACAACATCCTCAAGGCGCCGGCGGGTGGCGCGCTGGTCGATCGGCAGCGCGGTGGCTCCTGGTATCTCGAAGGGGTCGATGCGGGCGGTGCGCCGGTGTTTCGCAGCATCGTGGTGTTCGGCGGACGCAAGTTGATCTGCGGGGGATCTCTCTACAAGGACGCCACGTCGAACCAACTCGGCGATATTCGAGACAAGACGATCATCCAGGCCAAGGAGATCTGCGGAGACCTGGGATTGTAGCGTCGGAGGCAGCGGGTATAGTCCGCACGAGTCCGCGCCATGTCCTATCTCGTGCTCGCCCGCAAATATCGGCCTGCGACCTTCTCCGAGGTCGTCGGCCAGGAGCACGTCACGCGCACGATCGCGAACGCGTTCTCGACGGGCCGCGTGCACCACGCGTTCTTGTTCTGCGGCCCGCGCGGCTGCGGCAAGACCACCGTCGCACGCATCGTCGGCAAGGCGCTCAACTGCGAGGCCACCAAGGATCGCACCGCCACCGCGGAGCCGTGCGGC
This sequence comes from Deltaproteobacteria bacterium, assembly GCA_013696695.1. GTDB lineage: Bacteria > Myxococcota_A > Polyangia > Haliangiales > Haliangiaceae > JABFXX01. The sequence goes on from JACCYD010000625.1 coordinate 928, forward strand.
ACGTGCAGCTCGTGCACGAGCATCAATAACGGCAGCGCGATCGATTACCAGGAGATGGATGGCGCGTCGAATCGCGGCATCGATGCGATCCGCGAGCTCACCGAGGCCGTGCGGTACCAGCCTGCCGTGCTGCGCAAGAAGGTCTACGTCATCGACGAAGTCCACATGCTCACCACGGAGGCGTTCAACGCGCTCCTGAAGACGCTCGAGGAGCCTCCGCCGCACGTCACGTTCGTGCTCGCCACCACCGAGCCGCACAAGCTGCCGAACACGATCCTGTCGCGTTGCCAGCGGTACGATTTCAAGCTGGTTCCCGCGTCGCGCCTCGGGCAGCACCTGTCGACGGTGTTCGTGCGCGAGCAGCTCGCGATAGAGCCGAATGCGGTCAGCTTGCTGGTTCGTGAATCGGGCGGCAGCGTGCGCGATGCCCTGTCGCTCTGCGATCAATTGATCTCGTTCGTCGGGCCGAATGCCACGATCACCGAGAAGCATGTCGCCGAGGTCCTTGGCGTCGCAGATCGCTCGCTGACGCGCACCCTGGTGCGAGCGCTCTCAGCCGGTGAGGCCGGTACGGCGCTCGGCGCGGTCGAGTCCGCCATCGAGCGCGGCGTCGATGAAGTTCAGCTCGCGCGCGCGATCGTGCGGTACCTGCGCGATCTGTCGGTGTTGCAGGTGGCCCCGGATCGGCCGGAGCTGATCGATGCCGCCGATGAAGAGCGCGCCGAATTGCTCGGCGAAGCGAAGTCGATCGAACGCTCGCGGATTTCCCAGATGTTCGAGCGCATGCTTCGCTGTTGCGACGAGCTGGGCAAGACGCTCCAGCCGCGGCTGGTGCTCGATTGCGCGCTGATCGATGTCGCGACCGTCGAGCCACTGCTTCCGCTCGGGGATCTGCTCGAGCGGTTGGGAGAGCTCGAAGCGCGCCTCGTGCGTGGTGGTGCTCGATCTAGCGCGCAAGCGCCGGCACGCCCGCGCCAGCCCGAGCAGCAATATGGTGGTGGCGTCGCGCCGACCAAGCCATCGATGACGGGCCTGCTCGATGCCGCCCTCGAAGAAGATCGTCCGGCCCGCAAACAAGCGCCGAGCTTCGCCACCGGCACCACGCCGGGCCAGCGTGCGCCGGCAGCGCCACCTACGCCGTCACCATCACCATCACCGACACCATCGGCATCGGCATCGGCGTCACCGGCCCCATCGACGTCACCGGCGTCATCGTCATCGTCATCGTCACCGTCATCGTCATCGTCATCGTCATCGTCACCGTCATCGTCATCGTC
>JACCYD010000632.1 GCA_013696695.1 Deltaproteobacteria bacterium
ACGTAGTAGCGATCCTTCGCGCACTTCGTGACCTTGATGCCCGCGGGGCCACCGCCGGGTGTCACTTCCTTGAGCGGCACGGCGTACGTGCCCTGACCTTTGACCTGCGCGATGTAGAGCTCGTGGCCCGGCGAGAACACCGCGATCGTGTGCTTGTCGGGCGTGCCCGGTTGCTTGAGCGGCGTGACGCCAGAGTCCGAGCCGTCGAGGAACACGCGCGCGCCGGCGGGTGTCGAGGTGACCGAGAACGAGTCGGCGCCGCCGGTCGGTTCGATCGGCTTGGCGTCGACGGTGGCGACCGCAGCGTCGGCGGGGGCAATCGCGGCCGCATCGGCGACGGCCCGCTGCGCATCCGCGGGGGTCACTGCACTGGCATCGACGGCGGTGCTCGCATCGGTGCTCGTCGTGATCGCGGCGTCGGCGGGCGTCGCGGCGGCACGCGCGTCCTTGGGCGGATCGTTGACGGCGACAGGGCCGCTGCTTTCCCCACTCGACGTCAGGTCGTACACGACATACGCGCCGGCGCCGAGCGCCATCGTGCCGAGCACCGCCGCGATGATCGCCGGCCCCTTGCTGCGCTTGGGTGCCTGCTGGCGGCCTTCCATTGTTGCCATCGCGCGTTCCGAGAGCTCCGAGGTCGACGTGGAGAGCTGCCCCGACGAGGACATCGGGCGCTGCCCCGCGAGGCTGCGCGACGGTTGGAATCCAGCCAGCGTCTTGCGCTCGACCGGCAGACCCTCGACGGCGAGGCCGCCCGACACCAGCTCGGCGTGAGCCTCGGGGATCTCGTTCAGTGTCGAGACCTCGTCGCGCGAGCTCGGGTGCCACTGCGGGATCTCGTCGCTTCGACGCGACGCTTCGAGTGCGAGCTGATCGCGAAGGATCGGCGACATCTCGTTGGTCGGCCGATCGGTGGGGCCGCTGGCAGATTCGATCTCTTCACCGGGATCGACGATCTCCATCTCGACCGACAGCGAAGGCTCCAGCTCGGGATCGACGAGCTCGCCCGGATCGGTCTCGATCACCAGATCGGTGCGTGCTGAGCCCGGTTGATCGGTGTCGGGGCGCAGCGCGCCGAACACCTGCTTCTTCGCGTTGATCTGCGTCGGGATCACGCGCGCGATCGGAATCGCGGGTGCCGTTCCCGACGGAGCGCCGACCATCATCCTGAGCGGCGACACCGGAGATTCGCTCGGGCGCTCGGCGGGCTCGTCGACGCGTACCGCGGTGGCGCGCGTCGGGCCCTGGCCTGGCTTCGGCGGCGGCACCGCACCGACGAGCGGTCTCGGGATGTTCTTCATCGCGCCGGTCAGCGTCGTCGGCGGTGACGGCAGCGGAGTCGGACCCGCGCTCGGTGGCGGGGGTGGATTCGGAATCGGTGGCGGTGCCAGCCCGGGCACCGTGTGCGGCGGGATCTTCAGCTCCTTCGACATGCTCGGCGGGCTCGGTAGCCGCGGGATGGCCGGGATGCCCACGGCGTCGCGCGACTTCGTCCGCGACAGCGACGGCATCGTCGGCAGTGCATTGACCGTGTCAGCCGCGTCGGCATCCTTCTCGATCGGCTTGCGCGTCGGCCGAGAGGCCGGACCGACGAGGGGAGCAGGGCCGGCGACATGCGTGTCGGGGCGAACGAACTCCATGGTCGCGATGTCCATGACGTCGGCGGAATCGCGATTCGCGACGCCGAGCGCTGCGACCTGGGCGACCGGGCCGCCGAGGTGCGCCATGCCGACGTTGAACGACAACATCCCGGACACCTCGCCGGAATGCAGGTCCGCGAGGCGATCGATGATCTGCTTCACCGTCGAGCCGATGTCCTTGCGCGTACCGGGCACCGGGGCGACGCGAAGCGCGGCATCGAGTGCATCGGCGAGCGCGCGCGCGTCGGGGAAGCGCTCGAACGGCGACCGCGCGAGGCAGCGCTGCAGCACGCGCACGATCGGGCGGGGCAGCGACGGCTCCGGCGGAGGCTTGTTGATCACGGCCTTCGCGATCTCTGCGGCGGAGTCGCCTTCGAACGCGGTCTGTCCGGTGACCAGCTCGTAGGCGAGCACGCCCAAGGCGAAGACGTCGGTTGCGGCGGATGTCGCCTCGTTCGCGAGTTGCTCGGGCGCGAGGTAGCCGATGCGGTTCGCGAGGCGCGGCACCTCGACGGCGCGGACCGGGATCGTCGCTGCGAGGATCCCGAAGTCGGTGATCTTGACGTCGCCTTCGCTGGTGATGACGACGTTCGTCGGCGATAGCCCGAGATGCGTGAGGCCGCGACCGTGGGCATACCCGACAGCGCGCGCCGCTTGCGACACCAGCGCGAGCGCGCCACCCGCGGCGAGCATGGTGTTCGACAGCCGCACTTCCGCGACGAGGCGCATCGCATCGAGGCCGTTGACGTACTCGACGGCGGTGAACGTGGTGCCCTGCGCGATGCCGAACTCGGACATGCGCGCGATCCGTGGGTGCTCGAGGCCACCGTAGGCCCGCGCGGCGGCGCTCAGCGCCTGAGCCATCGGAGCCGACGACGTCAGCTCCGAATGAAACCGCTTGATCGCGAACTGGCGCTCGAAGCCGGCGACGCCGAACACCTTGGCGCGCGACACCGAACCGGTGGGGCCGACTCCAATCGGCTCCAGCAGCTGGTAGCGGCCCACGCGCTCCGTCGCCGTGTTGGTCACCGGCCTCGAATGTACCGGATCGATCCTGTGACGCGATGCGTTGCGGCCCATCGATTACGAGGGCTCGCAAACTTGCTCACCGCCGCGAACGCTGGCACGACCGAGGACATGGCTCGTCGCAAGCGGACACCTGAGCTCTCGACCATCACACGGCCGGCAACAGTCGCGTACGCACGGAGACAGAAAGGCGACTCGAAAGAAGGCGACGCCGAGGACAAAGACGAGGACGACGACAAAGATCCGACCTCGAGCGATGCCAATCTCAAGGCCTCGGCACCCGATCGTCCGACGATGATCGACGTCTCGCTGACGAACGGTGGCGAGCCGTTGCCGGTTCGTGCCCGCGTCGAGACCAGCGGGATGCCGGCCGGTGCCTTCGGCGCACCGCCCGAGATTCCGGAGGCCTCCGACCCAGCGGTCGTGATCAAAGGCGGCGTTGTCGAGGACCCGACGCACATGCCCGGTCCTCGCGACATCCCACCCGGGAACCCCGATGACGTCGCCTCGCCGCCTGGGTTTGTCCCGCGGGGCGATTCGAGGTCGCTCCGTCGTCGCAGCGACACCGGCTACGAGTTCGCGCTGGTCTACCGGCGTACAAATGCGGTGATCTCGCGACTCGGCATCGTCGGCACGCGCGGCGTGTGGCGAGTGGTCGAATACCCTACAACCAACTCGGCCAGTAACGCGTACGCGAGAGAGGCCAGCCGGTTCGTCACGGACGGCTTCTCCGACTATCGTGAATGAAATGGCCGACAAGCCCCGCGGAGGGCGCTCCTCCTGGCTGCTGCGGTGGGCGCTCGAGGCGCCCGCGCGGTGGCTCGGCAAGCGCAGCACGATCGGTCAAGACATGACCGGCGGTGCCGACGGGCTGTCGTATCTGCGCGGCCTGATGCGCGGCAATCGGATCCGGCGCGCTGATGCGTTCGGCAAGCTGACGCCCGAATCGCCCCCGATCCTGATCATCCACGGGTTCCTCGGGACGCGCGGCTCGATGTACATGCTCGAGCGCCGGCTCGTCGATGATGGCTTCGTCGTCGTGTCGTTCAACCTCGGGACGCTGAACGTGCGCGACATCCGAGCCTCGGCGTTCCTGATCCACCGCAAGATCGAGCGGATCCTCGCCCAGACCCCGTCGCAGCGGATCGAGATCATCGGGCACTCGATGGGGGGCCTGATCGGCCTCTATTACGTGAAGAAGCTCGGCGGCCACACCCGGGTTCGGAAGCTCCTGATGATGGGGACCCCCGTGCGAGGCACCTGGGCGGCGCTGGCCGGGGTGGTGACCCTCGGCCTGTGGTCGACCTCGTCGTGGCAGCTACTCCCCCGCAGCCGGTTTCTGGACGAGCTCGCCCAGGGGCCGATCCCGCCCGGCGTCGACGTCCATACCATCGCCGCAGCCCGGGATTGGGTCGTACCGCTACAAACCACCCGACTGTTCGGGGCCAACGCCACGACCGTCCCATTGGGCCATTCCAGCCTGGTGGTGTCGGAAGAGGTCTACCGACGGATCATCAATGCCCTCCGGCCGCCACACGAATACGCGCATGAAGAACCCCCCGCGACAGACTGAACGGATGGCTCCGAAGACGGAGAGGCGGGCGTTTGCTTGCGCAGCTTATCGGTTCGCCACTAGAATTTTCGAGCACGGACTGGGCGTCGCCCTGGTTCGGGATTCATGAACGACCGTCCCCGTTTCGCACTGCGCTTCATCTCGGGCAAGTACCAGGGTGGCGAGTTTCCGCTTCGAATGAATCGGGAAATCATCATCGGGCGCTCGAGTGATCTCGACATGGTTCTCGTCGAGGACATGGTCTCGCGCCGTCACGCAAAGATTTCGTCGACGGACGCCGAGGTCTACATCCAGGACATGGGGTCGACGAACGGCACGTTCGTGAACGGCGAGAAGATCGCAGGACGTGCGTTGCTGCACGAAGGCGATCGCATCCTGGTCGGTACCTCGATCATCAAGGTCGTCGCGGTCGAGAACGCCGCGATGGCGAATCAGAGCGAAGCCGAAGCCCGGCGGCGCCTCGAGGCTGGCGCCCAACAGCGCCAGGCCACCCAGGGCCGGCCGATGTCGGGCGTGATCGAAGAGATCCCGCTTCCCGACTTGCTGCAGCTGCTGTCGACCAGTCGCAAGAGCGGCGTGCTCTCGGTCAACAACGGCGTCTCCCTCGGCAAGATCTACCTCCGCAAGGGCGCGATCTACTTCGCGACGATCAACGATGACTATGCGGTGTCGCCCCAAAAGGCGATCTACCGGATGCTGACGTGGCTCACCGGCACGTTCGAGCTCGAGCCGAGCGTCGAGCTGCAGGTGATGGAAGAGATCTCGGAGTCGACCGAAGGCCTGCTGATGGAAGGCGTGCGGCAGCTCGACGAGTTCCGCAATCTCCAGAAGCAACTGCCGCCGCTCGGCTCACCACTCGCGGTGCCGACGCCGCTCGCCGGCAAGCTGCGCGAGTTGACGCCGTCGGAGCTCGACACCTTTCAGCTCGTGCTCGATCACGGTCAGCTGCAGAAGGTGCTCGATAACTTCCCGGGCACCGATCTCGACGCCGCGATGAACATCATCAGCCTGATGAAGCGCGAATTCGTCGTCGTTCCCTAAGGGCGACACCAGCGAGGCACCGCGCGCTGGAAGCCGTAGGTCGGCTTTTGCCCGAGCTCCTCGTCGATCCGTTCGATCTCCATCTTCGAATCGGCGAGGCCCGCCGACGTGCGCTGGCGGTAGATCTTGATCGCGGCGATCTTGTTCCGAGGCAGTTGCTCGACGATGTCGCGCGGATACGGCGGCGGCGGTGCCTGGTAGTGCAGCTGGTGGCGCTCCGCGAACGGCGCGAGCAAGTCCGGCGTCAGGCCGTCGTCGACGACGCGCCACCATCGAACGCCCTCGTTGTCGAGGAGCGCAGTCACGGTCGTGGGGTCGAGGTGGCACTGATCGAGCTCGATGCGGCGAAGCGAGTGCTGCGAGGTCGCGAGCGCACGTGCCGAAGCGCTGCAGTTGTGGATCGCGAGCCGCGTCAATGTTGGTGCGGCAGCGAGCAGTTCGGCGAGGTCGAGCTTGCCGAGCTCCTGATCGTCGTTGTCGAATTCGAGCGCCGTCAGCGCGGGCAGCTTCGCGACGAGCTCGACGAGATCGCGCGCGGTGATCGCGTTGCGATGAAGTGCGAGCGATTCGAGGCGCGGCAACGAACCCAGTGACTTCGCGACGAGCGGAACGTTGCCGAGATGGAGAGATCGCAGCCCATGAAGCGCGGAATTCTCGGCGATCAGCGCAGCGACATCGCAGGTCGGTCGCGACGTCACGTTGACGCCGATGTGAAATCCAAGATGCTCGAGGCGTTGCGGCAACCCGAGCCAGGCGCGCGCCTGATCGTCGTCGGCCTCGGTGTTGGTCAGCTGGAGCCGTCGGATCGATTGTCGCTCGGGAGCGCGAACGAACGCCTCGATCTGTGGCACGGCCGCGCGCGGGCTGAGCAACTCGACCGCGTGCAGGCGGCTCCACGCCGGCCCGATCACGCAGCGGATCACGTCGCCTCGCGTGGCGATCGAGCGTAGCAACGGCAACGCCGCGGCGAGTTGCTCGAGCCGGTCGTTCGGCTCCTGCGATCGGTCACCGTAATAGTACGGCGGCTCGCCTTCCTCCGTCGGCTGCCAGTAGGTGATGTCGCTTTCGCTCAACGCGTAGACGTGCTCGACGAACCCGCGCCGAAACACGAAGGCGGCGTCGACGATCTCGCGCAGCGGTGCGAGCCACAGCACGCCGTGGGTCTCGCGAAGCTCGCGCTCGCGGGTGATCACCGCCTCGTCGATCGGTTCGTCGACGGCATCGGCCTTTGCGATCCGGCACTGCAGGGCGATGAATTCGCCGCGCGGATCGCCCTGCTGCATCAGTTGGTCGGCGTAAACCAGCCGGGGCTCGTCGTCGGCGGGAGCCGCCGCTATCGCAGCGATCAGCTCGGCTTCGACGGTCATCCGTCTGCGACGGTAGCAGGTAGAGCACCTCCTCAAAACCGACCGGGGTTGCGTTCGCGGGAGGGCCAGGTGCTGAGCGGCGGTTGCGTTCAGCCGAACCGATGACCTTGGGAATGCTCGAAGAGAGGCTTGCAACCACAACCAAACCGACCGTGGTTGCGTTCGCCGATTTCGGGTCAGCGTTCGTCGATTTCAAGTCCACGCTCAGAAGTAAAGGCGCGGATGACTATTTCGAAACCGCTTCGAAGCGCTGCCGCAAGACCATTCCGGAATGCGCGGCAGAGCCGATCTCTGGCTTCCAGCCGGCTCGGCGAGACGCGAACGCGGTCAGCTCTCGAGAGGAATCGGTGCGTAGTGGGATAGCCAGTATGTTCCGGCTGGAAATCGACATGCGGCTCCAGCACGCCACTGTTCGAGTGCCTCCCGGTAGGCGGAGAGAAAATCCTTGAATGCTACGAGCGCGACGCCGCGAGTGCGCCTCAATCCAGCGAATCGAGGCCGAAGGTTTCGGTGCGGGGCTTCGCTGTTCGGCGATGCCCGCCATGACTGACGGAGAATGTTCCGCCTGCCGAGGATCTGGCGACCCGAAATCGTGCGTTGCTGGAATACGTCTCGCTCAAGCTCCTCGACCCTGGCCTTGAGCTCCTCGATCATCTCGTCTGCATCGCCGAGCTCGGAAGGAATCACGAAGTGCAGGTTGATCGTCGCTGGCATGGTCCCGTCCTCGCGAAAGAAATGGCGTGGACGGTCGACCTGCAGCGATTTCCTCGAGAGCAGATGTCGATAGCCATTGAGCCCCGGCCACTGGGTGGCGCGTTCGACGAGATAGTCCTTCACCGGGTTTGCCGCCGCATAGACGAGCTTTGCCATCACGGTCGGAATGTCCAGTAGCCGCGTAACGCAAGGCTCCTCTGCTACCCAGAGATTTTCCCATCTTCCGCGAAGTGCGTTGATGCATCGTGCGGTGAGCTTGTGAAGGTGTTCCAGAAACCGCGGCACGTGTCCTTCGCGATCGAAGATCACGGTGTGGTGATGATTTGATTCCACCATCGACAGGATCACGGTGACGTTGCAACGCTCCGACGCGATCGCGAGGCAGTAGGCGAAGGCATTCGTTACCTCCTCATCAGGCCGCAGTAAGAACTGACGTTGCGTACAGCTGCGGGTGATCAGATAAAACTGGTTCGGGAGTACCTGACGAGGTCGTGTCACGAGGCTGCTATCGCGTCTGCCTTCAAAAGTTGCGTTCGTTCTGCCAGGAAAGTGCAACGCCACCCAGTCCGGTAATCCCTTCGGCGAACGCAACCCCGGTCGGTTGGGGCTGGTCACCCGATAACGCAACCCCGGTCGGTTTGGCGCAACCCCGGTCCGGTTTGGGGCCCGGTTTGGGGCAACCCCGGTCGGTTTGGCGGTTTGGGGCAACCCCGGTCGGGTTGGGGGCAGGTCGGCCTACTTCGGAAATGCCGAATAACCTCGGTGAGCGGCTCGTTTACGAGGAGATGCGCCTTCGGATCACCACCTTCGCCTCGATCCTGTGTGCTTCGAGCGCTGCGCTCGCGAACCTGCCGAACCCAGACACGCGGTTTCGGTCCGGAGCGAATCATCACGTTGGCGACGACAGCTTCGTCGCGAAGGCCGAGCGCAACGCGGTCGACGGCGTCGACGGCGAGAAGCTGCGGATGAAGACGCACTTGGTGCACGTCCGTGCGTTGCTCGCATCGCGCGAGGCGACCAAGCCCGAGCTGGCAGGTCGGCGCGCGGAGCTGCTCGGTTACCTCGACGACTACATCGCGAACGGCATCACGCCGGTGAATGTTCATCTGCCGTGGCGATCGCCGGTGTTCATCGACGATGCGGGCGCTATTTGCGCGGTTGGCTATTTGATCGAGCGGTCGAGCGGCCGCGCGTTGCCCGAGCGGATCTCGAAGGAGCATCGCTTCGAGGTTCTCGAAGATATCAGCGTTGCAATGCCCGAGGTTCGCGACTGGATCTCCGCATCGGGCTTCACCCTCGAGGAGCTCGCGTCGATCCAGCCCGCGTATTCGAGCCCGAACATCGAGACCTGGCGCACGTGGGATCTCGTGCGGCACGCACCGAAGGACGGCGCGTACGAGCAGAAGATGGCGAGCTTCGGCGAGCCGCGGCGGCTGTCGGGCGCATTCCATCGCAAGGCGCTGCACGGTGCGTGGACGGTCAAGGATGACGAGACCGGCGCGGTGATCGGTAGTGGCACCCTCGATCACGGCAGCGGCATGTGGAAGAGCTTCTACAACGATGGCAAGCGCGTGCTCGCGACGGGCACCTATCGCAACAACAAGGCGCACGGCGCGTGGACGTTCTTTCACCCGAGCGGCAACCCCGCCGCGAAGGGCCAGATGGCGAACGGCATGCGCACCGGCGCGTGGTCGTTCTTCTACGACACCCCGAAGCCGACCCCGATCGCGCGCGGCACGTTTGCGGCGAGCGGCGCGGTGACGGGCGTGTGGCAGCACTTCGATGGCGACGGCAAGCTGCTCGCGCGCACCTATTCGCGGGGCGGTGAGGTCGTCGACATCACGGCAGACCAGCGCGGTGTCACCGAGGTCGTCCACGCGTTCCAGAATCCGACGAATCCGGTCGACGCGCTCGACCATCGCCTCGAGCGATTCGCGTTCGGCGGCGAGAAGATCTTCGTGCAGCACAGCGGCTACGCGAAGGACGAGATGGTGTTCGACGCGAACGGCCACCGGCTCGCAAAGACCGCCGATGGTTGGACGGCGGCCGATTGCCACTGGCCGGCGAAGCGCAAGGCCATCGCGAAGACCGACGACGTGGCCTGGCTGCACAAGATTCTTCATCGCGAGTCGCATCAGCGCAGCAAGCAGGACGGCGAATTCGGGGTGCAGCTCACCGTCGAGACCGGCCCGACGTGTGGTGACGCCAAGCCGGTGGCTGCGGATCGCGCAGCTCGGCTCGAGACCATCCTGGCATCGCGCCAGGCCATTCGTGCGCCGACCCCGGACTTCGTGAAGCGGATGCTCGTCGGCCAACTCGAAACCGAGGTGGAGCCTGAGCCGAAGAAAGACGACGAGGACGTCACGCCGGACGAGGAGGGCGTTACCCACCCGGCCTACCTCCAGCGTGACGACGACCACTGGACGAAGGACCTGCGCAGCTTGCTGGCGACCCGGACCATCGCCTATGTCGAGTGGACGCACATCGATGGCCGGTTCGCGCGAGTGTTTCGTACGCTGGCCGGCCACTACAGCTGGGAGTGGCATTCGAGCGAGGACGAGGCCGACGGCTCCAGCCCGCTCGAGAACGATCGTCGGTAGTCGCGGCCGATCCGGTATGATCGAGGCATCCGCGCCGCTCCAGATCCCCTCGATCACGTCCTGACCGAGACGCTGTCCCGGGAGCTGCGCTTGCGCACGCCCTATCGCGGGATCGAGACCGGCAAGGACACGCTGCGCATCCGGGTCACGATCGTCCCCGCGCGCCGCGCTCCGCCAGTCGAGGTAGTGATCGACGTCGACGACCTCGCGATCGAGGTGCTCGGCGACGATGGCTTCGTGATGGGATCCGGATCGATCGACACCCTGTTCGTCGTCGAGCGACAGCCGCGCTGCGGGTTCTTGACGTGGTTTGGCGTGTTCGCGCGCAGGCGCGGGCGGGCGGATCAACTGCTGCTCGAGACCAACGAGTCGAAGGTGGCGCGGTACGTCGAGCGCACGATCGAAGACTTCCTCGGCCTCGACGACGGGCCGGTGCGCGGCGAGCTGCGCCTCGACTGAGCCTCGGTTCGAGGTTGCCGCGAAGCCGCGACCGAGCTGAAAGCGAGGTGTCGATGTCCTGTGGTACCAACGTCAGGTGAGCGCGCAGCTGCGAGAGGCGTCGAGCGTGATCCTGCTTCGCGAGGCGAAGGGCAGTGGCTTCGAGGTGTACTTCTTGCGACGGCGCAAGGGCGCCTCGTTCATGGCCTCCGCCTTCGTGTTCCCCGGTGGCGCCACCGAGGAAGGTGAGGATGCTCGCACCGCCGCGGCGCGCGAGCTGTTCGAAGAAGCGGGCGTGCTGCTGGCGCGCGATTCCGGCGCCGTCGCCGACACCATCGGCTTCACCAGCATGGCCGCGCTCCGCAAGAGGGTCCACGATGGCACCGACTCGGTGATGACGCTCGCGAAGGCCGGCCTGGTGTGGTCGACCGACGTGCTGGTTCCGTGGTCGCACTGGATCACGCCGTCGATCGAGCCGAAGCGGTTCTCGGCGCGGTTCTTCGTCTGCGAGCTGCCGGCAGGGCAGGAGCCGCAGTTCGACGACATCGAGACCGTCGATCAAATCTGGGTGACACCGAGCGAGGCGATCGCGCGCGCGAAGGATCTCGCGTTGCCGCCGCCGCAGATCCGCACGTGCTGGGAGCTGATGGAGCTCGGCTCGATCGCAGAGGTGCTGGCTGCGGCCCGTGTGCGTGCCGAGGAGCCGCACCCGATCATGCCGCGACTGCAAACGATGCAGGCCGGTGATCCGCCGTGTCTGCTGCTGCCGTGGGATCCCGAATACAACGAAGCGGGGACCGGCGATGCGATGCCGCTGTCGTACCGGCCATCGTGGGCGCGTGGCCCGAGCCGCTTCGAGATGGAGGAGCAGACGTGGAAGCACGTCGGACCGAATTCGACGCCCGCGGCGTAGCGGTCGGTGGCAAGTCGCTGCCGTTCTACGCCGGAGCGATGCATTACTGGCGCGTCGAGCCGGCGCGGTGGGCGGCGTGCTTGCGCGCGATGCACGGGCTCGGCTTCACGATCGTCGAGACCTACGTGCCGTGGCGCGAGCACGAGCCCGAGGCCGGCAGGTACGTGTGGACCGGGCGTCACGATCTGCGCCGGTTCGTCGAGGCGGCCGGTGCGGCGGGCCTCGCCGTGGTGCTCCGTCCCGGGCCGCACTGCAACGCGGAGCTCACCGCGTTCGGCATGCCGGATCACGTGATCGGCGAGCCTGCCTGTCAGGCGCGAACCGCGCGCGGAACCCCGGTGTGGATGCCGTCGCCGCCGCGGGCATGGCCGGTGCCGTCGTACGCGAGCACCGCATTTCACGACCGCGTGCGCGGCTGGTACGCGCAGGTCGCCGCGCAGATCGCGCCGCTCCTCGCACCCGATGGTCCGATCGTGGCGATCGGCGTCGACAACGAAGCCCAGATGTTCTTCCGGCTCGGCGCGTTCGATCACGACTACCACCCCGACGCGGTGGCGTGGTTTCGCGAGGGGGGGCACACCGACGCGCCGAAGGCGTGGTCACCAGACGATGCCGCGCGCTGCGCCGCGTGGGTGCAGTTCAAGGACATCTACCTCGCCCGCGCACTCGGTGCGTTCGGCGCGATCCTCGACGATGCAGGGCTCGGTGGGATCGCGCGGTTTCACAACCTGCCGCCCGGGCATCACGGGCTCTACGATCTCCCGGCGATCCAGCGCGCGATCGGCGGCCCGGTCGGCATCGACGCGTACACGCCCCGCGACGGACTGCGCGAGCTGCGGCGGCGCGGCCTCGCCCTGGCCGGTAGCGCTTCGCCGATCCCGCTGGTGCTCGAGGCTGGCTGCGGCTTCTTTCCGTGGTTTCCTCCGCTCGGGCCCGGCGATCCGACGCTCGAGCGCGATCAGCTGCTCACGCTGCTCGCCGCCGGCGCGCGGGGCTTCAACCTCTACATGGCCGTCGAGCGCGAGCGCTGGTACGGCGCGGCGATCTCGAGCGCCGGTACGGTCGAATCGAGCGCGGCGTGGATCAAGACGTTGATCGCGGCGCTCGACGACGTCGACTGGACCTCGCTGCGTCGTGCGGGTCTCCCGCCCGCGGGGCTCGCCTCGCCCGCGGGGGTCGCGCTCGTCGACATGCGTGCCGATGCGCGGTTCGGCATCGCGA
>JACCYD010000645.1 GCA_013696695.1 Deltaproteobacteria bacterium
GCCAACGCCCCGACTCGAGCCACCTCGGCGCGACTACGTATATACGGTATATACGCAGCGCATTTGTGGGGACGCTTCCGCGTGGGTCGCGCCGTCGTCCGGTTGGAGTCGCCTCGGCTGTCAGCTCGAAGGCCAACGCACCCATCGCTTCGGCGACTCGGAGCGCGGCGACTCGGAGCGCGTACTCCGACGGAAGCTGACGGTGCTGGGCGGCGTGCCGCGGGCTAGCGTTTTGGTTTCTTCTGGAGCGCTGGCGTCGACGGGGCGGGCGGCTTCTTCGGCAGGTCCTTCGGCGGTTTCGCCGGTGCGGCCTTTGCGGGCGGCAACTTCGCCGAGGTGTCCTTCGCCGCGCCCTTGGGCACCGCGCCCTTTGCCGCCGTCTTGTCGGGCCCGCGCACGCTGCCCTCGCGCTCCCAGATCCGGCCAGCAGCGGCCGCATCGACAAACGCGGCGGCTGACTTTGCCGTCACCTCGATGACACCCGCGTCGGGTTTGACGCCGGCCGCATCGAGCAGCGGCTTGGCCGCCGCGACGACACCCATCACCTTGCAGTGCGCGAACGCGTCGCTGACCCAGTCCTTGGCCGCCGCTTCGCCGAGCAACGCCGGCATCCCTGCCGCGCCCGGCGCGACGATGACGGCATCGAAGATCACCGACGGTCCACCGGAGACGATGTGATCGGCCGGCACCTGCGTGCCATCGGCCGCGCGCGCGCCACCGATCTTCGGCGCCACGATCTCGAACATCGCGCCCGCCGCGTTGACCGCCGCGCGTAGCTTCTCGATCAGCCCGCGGTCGAAGCCATCGGCGATCAACGCGCCGACCTTGCGGCCCTGCAGCGTGGGCTTGAACTTGGCGAGGATCGACAGCGTCGGAGATGGCTCGAGATCGATCGGCGGCCGAGCCGGCGTGATCGTGTCGGCCTGGCCGACCATGCCCATCGCGTCGGCGACGCGCGCACCGAGCTCGCGATCGATGACGTCGAGATGCCCCAGCATGCGCGTCCGGATCGCCATCGTCTCGACCTTCGAGAGCTCGAACGTGAACGCGTTGACGATGTGGCGCTGCTCGACGCCGGTCATCGAGCGGAAGAACAGCCGCGCCTGGCTGTAGTGATCGGCGAACGTCTCGGAGCGCACGCGCACCTTCGCGGCGTCGCGCGCGTCGAACGCCGGATGGGTGGCGAAGCCGTGCGGAGCCTCGCGTGGCCCGCCGGGTGCGAGGCTGTTCGGTTCGTAGTTGACGCGACCCGTGTTGATCTCGTGGCGCTTGTGACCATCGCGCTGCCAGTTGTGCATCGGACACTTCGGCGCGTTGATCGGCAGCTCGTGAAAGTTCGGGCCACCGAGTCGGATCAGCTGCGTATCGGTGTACGAGAAGATGCGGCCCTGCAGCAGCGGATCGTCGGAGAACTCGATGCCCGGCACGAGGTGGCCGGGATGGAACGCCGACTGCTCGGTCTCGGCGAAGAAGTTATCCGGCCACCGATCGAGCGTCATCGTGCCGACGACCTCGAGCGGGAATTGCTCCTCGGGCACCAGCTTCGTCGGATCGAGGACGTCGAACGGAAACTCGCCGAGCTGATCGTCCGGAATCACCTGGAACGACAGCTCCCACGCCGGGAACGCGCCCGCCTTGATCGCGGTGAACAGATCGCGGCGATGGAAATCCTGATCGGCGCCGCAGAGCTTGACCGCCTCGTCCCACGTCACCGACTGCGTCTGCAGCTGCGGCCGCCAGTGGAACTTCACGAACGTCGCGACGCCCTTCGCATCGACGAGCCGGAACGTGTGCACGCCGAAGCCTTCGATCATCCGCAGCGATCGTGGGATCCCGCGATCGGACATCGCCCACATCAGCATGTGCATCGTCTCGGGCATCAACGAGACGAAGTCCCAGAACGTGTCGTGCGCCGACGCGTTCTGCGGGAACCCGCGGTCGGGCTCCATCTTCACCGCGTGCACGAGGTCGGGGAACTTCATCGCATCCTGGATGAAGAACACCGGGATGTTGTTGCCGACGAGATCGAAGTTGCCTTCCTGCGTGTAGAACTTCACGGCGAACCCGCGCACGTCGCGCGGGAGATCGACCGAGCCGGCACCACCCGCGACGGTCGAGAACCGGGTGAACACCGGCGTGCTCGTACCCTTCGCGAGAAACGCTGCGCGCGAATATCTGCTCCCCGCACCGTTCGCGACGAACGTGCCGTGTGCCGCCGAGCCGCGCGCGTGAACGATCCGCTCCGGGATTCGCTCGTGATCGAAGTGGGTAATCTTCTCGAGTAAGTGAAAGTCCTCGAGCAGCGTCGGGCCGCGCGGGCTCGCGCGAAGCGAGTTCTGATCGTCGGCGATCGGAACGCCGTGATTCGTGGTCAGGACCTGGTCGGTCGCCTGTTGATGGGTCTCGCCACCGTTGCCAATGCGGGTCGATCCGCCGTCACTCGTCTTCCGTGCTCGCGCCATTGCGTGCGCTGTAGCAAGTCGCGATCTCGACGTAAACTGCGTGGAGCGTCTAACGCGTGCACGCGCGTGCCTCGCGCGTGCGCTGGGGCAACACTCCAAAAAACCGGAGTGTCGTGGGCGCTCGATCCCGTTGCCAGCGCGGCACGGGCCCCGTAGATTGCGCCGTCATGTCCGACAGCGAGCTTCCGGCCCCGATCGCGCGACGGCGAACGTTCGCCATCATCGCGCATCCGGATGCCGGCAAGACCACGCTGACCGAGAAGCTCCTGCTGTTCGGCGGCGCGATCCAG
>JACCYD010000659.1 GCA_013696695.1 Deltaproteobacteria bacterium
GTGCCGCGCGGTGCGAACGCGATGTCGGTGGCGCCCTGTGGCTTCGCGATCTGCGCGCCGCTGGGCGGCTCGCCCCAGATGCCGCGGCGGGGATTCGGGCAGGTGATCGCGCCTCGCCACGGGTGGCGGATCGCGTAGCGCGCCTGAAAGTTGTTGATCGACGACGACTGCGCGCCGTGCTCGAGCTCGTTGTTCGCGACGATGTGCTCGCGACCGCCAGCGATCGGCGGTGCGGCTTTGAAGATCAGGTCGTTCAGCAATTCCTTGCCATAGCGCGCGTGCAAGCGCGTCAGCACGTACCCGCCGCCGAACCGACCGCGCTTGCGTGGCCGGCTGTCGTCAGGCTGGTTGGGGCTGATCACGTCGGCTCCGAGCGTCATGAAGTCGCTACCATCGAGCTGCGGACCTGGACACGGATCGCAGGTCGAGGCATCCCACGCGTATTCGGTGACGACCGCATTCGGGTGTTGCTCGATCGTGCGATCGAACAGCGCGGCGTAGAACTCGCCGAACCGCGTGCGGACCTCGTCCTTGACGTCGAAGTTCGTCGGGATCGTGACGTTCTTGTAGTTCGCGACCTCGTAGCGCTGGTTCGGCGCGAGGATGTTGACGATCAGATCCTGCTTGCCGCTGGAGCTCACGAGCCCGAGCCGGATCGGCAGCGAGAACTCGTCGTGGTCGTAGTGAAAGCGCAGCGGAGACAGCTGCGCCATGCCGTTCACGAACCGCACCTTCGCGGGGTTTACTTTCGCGACGAAGAACTTCGATCCCGCGGCGACGTACGGCTTGAGCAGGGGTTCGGCGCCGGCGGGGAGCTGGTACTTCTGCGAGCGCAGATAGCCATCGAGGCCGGTCGAATCCTTCGCCGACAGGATCGCGATCTGGTACTCGCCGACGTCGAACTTGGCTTCGATCGTGACGCCGTAATCCTCCGCGGACGACTTCTTCCTGGCCATCGTGGTTGGCTTCGAATCGGCACTGTCCGCGCTCTCCTCGTCGTACTCCTCCTCGACGTGGCAGGGATCTTGTTCCCAGTACTCGACGAGCCGTGGCGCGCCCATCTTGTCGACCTTGGCGAACACGTCTTTTGGCAGCGTCTTGACGTCGCTCTCTTTGAGGACGACCGGCACCGGGATCACCATCGCGAAGTCCTGCGGCGGCCCCTGATAGTTGTTCTGCATCGACAGCACCGTTCGCGTGCCCTGGCGCATCAACACGACCTGCGTCGCGTTGTTCACCATCTCGCTGCCCTGGGTGTCGATGTAGAAACCGCAGAACGCGTTGGCGACGCTCGGTGCTGTCAGCAGCGCGCAGAGCGCCGCGAGTCCCAATTTCATGAAGCCTCCTTGATCTCGCTACCAACGCGCGGCAACCCCGCGCGATCTCTCACATCACATTGTTAGCCCGCTCGTTCCCGCAGCTCGCGCTTGAGCACCTTGCCGGTCGGGTTGCGAGGCAGCTCGACGAGGAACGTCACCTTGCGCGGGCGCTTGTAGTCGGCGAGCCCGGATCGACAAAAGTCGATGACTTCGGCCTCGGTGACGTGCTGGCCATTACGAATCACGATGAACGCGCGCAGCGTCTCACCCCACTCGGGATCCGGCACCCCGATCACCGCGGCTTCGAGCACGGCGGGGTGGGTATGGATGTGGTCCTCGATCTCGCGGGGGTAGATGTTGACGCCGCCGGAGATCACCATGTCGTGCTTGCGCGACTCGAGGAAGAAGTAGCCGTCCTGGTCGGCGCGCCCCATGTCGCCGACCGAGAAGAAGCCGTGCTTCTGCGCCGAGCTCGTGGCCTCGTCGTTGTTGTGATAGCCGGAGATCAGCGTCGAGTTGCGGGTGTAGAGCTCGCCGATCTGACCCTGGGGGACTTCGGCGCCCGCGTCGTCGAGCAATCGGATCTGGTTGCCGCGCAGCGCCTTGCCGATCGTGCCCGGCCGGTTGACGTGATCGTGCGGACCCGCGAGCGTGACCAGCCCGGTCTCCGTCGCTCCGTAGAAGTTCCACAGGTTCGGGCCGAACTTCTGCATCCATCGCCGTGCGGCCTCGGTGGTGAGCTGCGCGGCGGCCGACATCATCCAGCGCAGTGACGACGTGTCGTACTTCTTGATCGTCTCGTCGGGCAGGTTCGACATCCGGATCAACATCGTCGGCACCATCAGCGAGCACGTCACGCGCTCCTTCTGGATCACGTCGAGCGCAGCTTCCGGATCGAAGTGGTTCATCAGCACGACGGTCGCGCCGAGCGACATCATGATCGCGACGAATGCCGGTGCTGCCGAGTGATAGAGCGGGCACACCACGAGGTGGCGATCGTCGGCCTTCATGCCGACTTGCAGCATCATGTCGGCCACGCTCTCGAAGCCGGTGCGGCGCCACGACCGGTTCGCGCCCTTCGGCTTGCCGGTGGTGCCGGACGTGTAGACGATGACGCCGCCGCCATCGCCCTCGGTGATCTTCGGCGGCACGTCGGGTGACTCGGCGGCGATCGCGCGATCCCAGTCGACTAGATCAGTCTGGCTCCCTCGATCGGACGAGCTCGGAAGGCCTGAGCCGATCGCGCCGTCGCCACCGACGACGATCATCGGCCCGCGGTGCTTACCCGGGGACCGGGACTCCTGCCCCGAACCTGGAGACCGGGACTCCTGTCCCGAAATAGTCCGCGCTTCGCGCATCGCGGCGACGAAGTCGGCGTGCACGATCGTGGCGATCGGCTCGGCGTTCGACAGGATGTATGCGATCTCGCCGGGCTTGGACCGGTAGCCGATCTGCACGGCGGTGGCGCCGAGCCGCGCGAGCGCTTGTTGCGCGATCAGATACTCGTTGCCGTTCGGCAGCATCAGCGCGACGCGACTGCCGCCCTTGACGCCGCGGGCAACCAGCGCGTGCGCGAGGCGATTGATCGTGGCGTCGAGCTGGCCCCAGGTCAGCCGCCTGACGCGTGGGCCGCCGCTAGCCGCGCGCCCCTCTCCCTGACGCGGGGAGGCGCCGTACTCGACGAGCGCTTCCTTGTCGGGATGCGCGGCGGCGTGGAACATGATCGCGAGGTGCGGGCCGAGCCTGGTCTGCCGCGCGCCTTTGACGAACTGCATGAATCGTCCGGGGCGGATCGGCTGGGCGACCTGCGTTTGGCGAAGCACCTTGCCGAAGAACAGGGCGCGATCGACGCGCTTCTTGAGACGGTCCAGCACGGAGCGAAGATAGATCAACGGCTCGTCGAGCACGCGGGTCTCGACGAGGATCGACGACGGGTTACAGGAGAGCTACGGGCCTTTGAGGCTCGTCGCCAGTGCCTGCTCGGCTTCCTTGCGACGCTGTCCGATCGGCGGGGTCTGCCCGAGGAACTTCTCCCACGCATCGCGCGCCGCGCTGATGTTGCCGTTGGCTTTGTGGACGCGCCCGCGAAGGTATTGCGACTCCGCGTACCAGGGCGGCAGCTTTCCGCTCTTGCGATCTTCGGCCAACGCCATCGTCGTGGCGACGTCGAACGCAGCGGCCGCTTCCCGGGCCTTGGTGGGCATGTCGCTGTAGAGCACGCCGAGATAGTGCCAAGCGGTGGCATTGCCGCCGGGCTCGAGGCGGTTGGTCAACACCAGCCAGGTCACCGCGGTGGAGGCGGCGGTCGGGTCCGCGTCCTTCTGGCTGTAGTAAACGGTTCCGATCAGGAACGCGACGGCGGCGTTCTTCTCGTCGAGCTTGTGCGCCTTGTCGAGCGCCGGAAGCGCGAGCGCGTGGTCCTTGCGCATCATGTAGACGCGACCGAGGCCGGACCACGCGTTGAGCAGCTTGTCGTCGAGCGACGAGGCCGTGCGGTAGGCATCGATCGCGAGCTGCTGGTACTTCACTTCGTTCGACGCGAGAGCCTTCGCCTCGTTGGCGCGCCCGAGCCCGTCGAAGTAGAGCGCGTCGCGTTCGACCGCGGCGGCCTTGCCGTAGAGCAGCCGCGCTTCATCGATCTGGTTCTTGTGCAGCAGGCCCTCGGCCTTGAGGAACTGACCGGCGGCGTGGTTCGGCGCCACCTTGGAGATCGCCTCGCCTTGCTCGCCCGCCTTCTCCTTCTCGCCACGCCGCGAGTAGAAGCGGCCCGCACGCGCGCGCAGCTCGATGCTCGCGTTGTCTTTGAAGTCGGCGAGCAGCTTGGTGTAGACCTCGTTCGCCTTGTCGTCCTGCTTCGCGCGCTCGTAGGTCAGCGCGAGCTCGATCGGAATCTCGGCGCGCTTCGGCGCGAGCTCGATCGCGCGGTTGAGGCGCGTGAGCGCATCGTCGGCGCGATCGAGGCGAGCCAGCGCCTTCGCGAGCTGGAACTGACCTTCGGCGTCGTCGGGACGCGCTTCGACGAACTTGCGCAGCCACGGCTCGGCCTTCGTGGCATCGCTGGTGCGCAGGTAGGCCATGCCGAGGGCGAGAGCGATCGAGGGATCCTTCTCGGCGTTCGCCTCGAGCTTCTCGAGCAGCTTGGTGGCGCGCGCGCGAAGCAGGGTGGCCTTCTCGGCATCGTTCTCGCTCGTGGCCTTGTCGGCCAGCGTCGATAGCTTGCCGACCGCCGCGAGCGTGGGCGCGAGGTCGGTATCGCCCGCGAGCTCGGCGGCCTGGCTGTAAGCGTCCGCGGCGGCTTCGTCGTTGCTCTGCGCGCTGGCGAGGTTGCCGGCGGCCATCTTGATCCGGGCCTGATCGATGCGGGGCGGCGGCGGGTTGCGCTTGGCGAGGGCGTCGATGCGCGCGGCCGCGTCGGACAGATCGCGCTTGGCGATCGAGATCTCCGATTGTACGAGCTGCGAGCGGACATCGTCCTTGCTGATCAGGAGCGCCTTCGCGATCTGATCGGAGGCCGCGTCGAGCTTGCCGTCGCGGAGCTCGACATCCGCGGCGCCGGAGAGCGAACCGAGATCGTCGGGCAGGATCGCGAGGGCGTTGCGATAGCGCTCGCGTGCGACGTCGAGGCGATTGCCGCGCTTGGCCGCTTCGGCTGCGAGCGTCCATGCCTTGACGACGGCGCGTGGATCGCCACCGGCAAAGTCTTTGCGCTCGAACAGGGCGAGCAATTCCTTCTCTTGCTCCTGCGACTTCGACGCTGGCATCGCGGCTGCGAGCCCGACCTGCGCGCCGATGTGTTCCTTGTCGAGCTCGTAGACTGCCTTGAAGTCGGCGGTGGCGCCGTCGAGATCCGCTTGCTCGAGCTTCGCCTGAGCGCGGCCGTAGAGCGCGCTGATCTTGATGTACTCGGTGCCGATCGTCGCCGCTTGATCGAACTGCTTGATCGCGGTTGCCGGGTCGGAGCTCGTGGCGTACCCCCAGCCGGAATAGAGGAACAACGCCGGATCCTTGGTCTCGGGCGTCAGCATCGGCTTGAGGAGCTCCACCGCGCGATCGCCCGTGCTGTTGGTGATCGCGTTGAGCGCCTGTGCGCGGATCAGGCCGGGGCCGGCGAGGTTCTCGTTGACCGCCTGCACGAGGAACTTGCGGGCCTGGCCGATCTTCACGGTGTACGAATCGCCAGTCGCGAGTGCCGCTGCGAAGCCACCCTCGGCGGCGATCGACAAGGCTTCGCTGTTCTTCGGATCGACCTCGAGCACCGCTCGCGCCGCGGCGGCCGCGCGATCCCAGTGACCGCGATCGCTCTTGCCGAGCGCGTCCTTCGCCTTCGCGAGCTCGTCGGTGATCGTGCTCTCGACCGCGCGCTTCGCGGACCAGCGCCGGTACATATAAAAACCGCCACTGCCGAGCGCGATCACGAACAACCCGACCAGCGTCAGGATCCGGACTCGTTTTGCGCGTGCGCGAGCGGCATCGGGATCGAAGGGCTTCGCGGGCTCTTTCTGCTTGATGCCGAGCTTCTGCGACGCCGTCGACGGGAGATCGCGGGGCTCCGCGAGCTCGAGCGGCTGGGTCTGGTTCTTCTGCTTTCCGAACGACGGCAGCGGCTGAACCAACGGCGTGTGTGCGCGCTCGGCGGACGGCTTTGGCGTCTCGATCTTGATGCCGGTCGACGGCTGCGAGAGATCGAGGTCGTCGAACCGGCGCGCCTGCGAGCCCTCGGAAACGATGCCGAGATCGAGGGCAGGGCCGCCATCGAGGTTGAGATCGACCGGAGTGTTCGACGGCTTCTGAACCGGGGCGGCCTTCGAGGCGGACGGTTGTGGGAGATCGTCGAAGAAGCCCTTGGGGGCGGGCGGCTGCGGCGCGTTGCTCGGGCTGGGGCGACCGGGGAGATCGTCGAAGAACCCCTTCGGTGCCGGAACCTCGGCGGCGGAGGAGGCCGCGGCCTTCTGCGCATTCACGCGACCGGGGAGATCGTCGAAGAAGCCTTTGGGTGCGGGCACCTCGGGCTTGTTCGCGTTCACCCGACCGGGAAGATCGTCGAAGAAGCCCTTCGGTGCGGGCAGGTCGGGATTTTTGGTGGGTGCACCGGTGCGCCCGCCGGCGTTCGGCTGCGGGAGATCGTCGAAGAACCCCTTCGGGGCGGGGACGTCGGAGATGCCTGTCTTGGGCGTGGGCAGATCGACGATGCCTCCTGCCTTGGGCGTGGGCAGATCGACGATGCCTCCCGCCTTGGGCGTGGGTAGATCGACAATGCCCTTCGGCGCCCGTGGGGCCGGCAGATCGGAGATGCCGCCTCGTGCGACCGGCGCCGGCAGATCGGAGATCGACGTCGCGCGAGACGCCGGCATCGGAAGATCGGACACCGCCTGGGCCGGCGGGCCGCGAAACGCGGGCGGCTTCGCCGACGGCGTGGGCAGATCGCTGACGGTCGGCAACGGCAGATCGGTCATCGCG
>JACCYD010000670.1 GCA_013696695.1 Deltaproteobacteria bacterium
GCCCTAGTGCGCCAAGCGCCCGGCGCGTCGGGTGATGTGTGAAGCTGTGGCCACGATAGGGGATCGCGCGTCCCGTCATTTCGAAGGCTTGGTGCGTGGCACGGGGGATGCTCTTAGTGCCACCCGTATGAAGCGCGCAGCCCTCGCAGTGACTCTTCTCGTGGCAGCTGGCAACGCGCCGGCACATGCCGGCACGTATCTCGGGCTCGGGATCGGCACCGCTCCCGCGCTCAGCGAGGACGTCGGCATCGGCATGGAGTCGGACAGCCGCAGCCTGAAGGGCATGCTCGGCATGCGGTGGGGACAGTGGTCGATCGAGGGCTCGATCGGTGGCAACACTCTGACCCGGGCAAATGCCCGTGGCGTGTACTCGCCCTACGGTGACCTCTACAACGCCTCGGCGGCCGGCAAGTTCAACCTCCCGCTCGGCTCCAACTTCGAGGCGTTCGGCCGTCTCGGCGTCAACCACCTACGGATCAAGGCCGAGAACCCCGACAACGACGTTTCCGGTAACGGCCTGATGTTCGGTGCCGGCTTCGAGTACCGCCTCAATTTCGGGGTCGGCGCTGGTTCGATCTTCGTCGATTACATGATCAATCGCGCCGCCATGACCGGCGACAATGTCGAGCGGCTGGAGTACGACCTGACGACCCGGACCTGGACCCTCGGTCTGACCATCGGGATCTGAAGCGGCATCTAGGCAACCCTCGGGGCGCAGCGACGGTCCCAAGCGTTGACAGTCAGGAACCCCCTGAGTAAGTTCCTGCGCCGTTTGGAGATTTCTCCTGTGTCCGAGTCGCCTTCGCCTTCATTAAACCCCGCTGCCGCACCCGATGCTGTGCCGATGGGGCAGACACGTGGCGCGAGGATCGAGGTCAAGAAGCTCGGCAAGGCGTACGTCCACAACGGCCAGGCGCTGCCGGTGTTGTGGGATGTCGACCTGTCGCTCGCGCCCGGTGACATGGTCGCCTGCGTCGGTGCATCGGGCGTCGGCAAATCGACGTTCCTCCAGATCCTCGGCACCCTCGATCTACCCACGTCTGGTTCGATCCAGTTCGATGGCGAAGAGCTGACGACGATGAGCGCGAGCCGGCTCGCCGAGTTCCGCAATCGCAGGATCGGCTTCGTGTTCCAGTTCCATCACCTGCTGCCCGAGTTCAGCGCGCTCGAGAACGTGATGATGCCGGCACTGATCCAGCGCATGACCGTCGCCACCGCGCAGGCCAAGGCACGCGACATCCTCGGTCGCGTCGGGCTGTCGCATCGCTTGACCCACCGGCCGAGCGAGCTGTCGGGTGGCGAGCAACAACGCGTCGCACTCGCGCGCGCGATGGTGCTCGAGCCATCGCTGCTGCTCGCCGACGAGCCCACCGGCAACCTCGATCGCGCCACCGGCGAGGCAATCCACCAGCTGTTCCTCGATCTCAACCGCGAACGCGGCTCGACGCTGCTCGTCGTCACGCACAACCCGGAGCTCGCACGGCTGATGCCGCGCCGGATGCGCATGATCGATGGTGGCCGCCTGGTCGATGACAAGGCTCCGCCTGCGAACACCAATGGCCCAGCGAACGAAGTCGCCGCTGCCGTGGTCGAGACGCGCGTGGAGTCAGAGCCTGCCCCGAAGTCGGAAGCGCATGCAGCAGACGACGCAGAAGCGGAAGGATCGCACCCGTGAGGCGCGCAATTGTTGGCCCGCTCGTAGCCGTCGGTTTGTTCGCGATCCTGCTCGCTGGTGAGGGCTTCGCCCAGCCGGCGCCGACGCCAACGCCAACGCCGACGCCGACGCCGGCGCCGACTCCCGCAGCCGATCCCGCAGATCCGAACGCGCTCCCCCCAACCCCCGCACTGAATCTGCAGAGCCGCGCGATCGAGCGCGTCCAGTTCCGTGGCAACCGCAAGGTCGAGGACGATGCGATCCGCGTCCAGCTGCTGAGCAAGCCGGGCACACTGCTCGACGCCGCGAAGCTGCGCGAAGATCTCCGCACGATGTGGAAGATGGGCTTCTTCGCCGACATCGATGTCGAGGCCGAAGTCGCGTCGTCCGGTGGCGTCGTCCTGACGTTCGCCGTCAAGGAGAAGCCGTCGATCCGCAAGGTGCTGGTCGCCGGTCACTCGGAGCTCGGCCTCGACAAGATCAACGAAGTGATCGATCTCGAGCTCGACGCCATCGTCGACATCTCGAAGGTCAAAAAGAACCGCGAGAAGATCGCCGAGGTCTACGTCCAGAAGGGCTTCTACCTCGCCACCGTCGACTACGAGATCAAGCCGGTCAACGAGAGCGAAGTCGATGTCTGGTT
The DNA here is from genome assembly GCA_013696695.1 of Deltaproteobacteria bacterium. GTDB lineage: Bacteria > Myxococcota_A > Polyangia > Haliangiales > Haliangiaceae > JABFXX01. The sequence goes on from JACCYD010000670.1 coordinate 2,298, forward strand.
CAAGGTCGACGAGAAGGCCAAGGTCAAGATCCGCGACGTTCAGTTCATCGGCAACAACCAGGTGCCCGATGACGATCTGCGTGCCGCGATCGCGACGCGCCGCGCGGACTCGCTGTCGTTCATCAACGACTCCGGCACGTACTCGCAGGAATCGTTCGAGCGAGACCTGCTGCTGGTCAGCGCGTACTACTGGGACCGCGGCTACGCGAACGTCAAGGTCGGCACGCCGCAGCTCCGGCTGTCGCGCGACAAGCAATACATGTACCTGTCGATCCCCGTCGACGAGGGCCCGGGCTTCACGATCGGCGAGGTCAAGTTCAAGGGCGACCTGATCGGCACCAAGGAGAAGAACCTCGAGAAGATCCGGATCCGTCAGGGCGCGCGGTTCTCGCGCACGCGGATCGCCGAGGATCGCGAGAAGCTCTCGAACTACTATCAGGATCAGGGCTACGCGTACGCGAACGTCCTGCCGCTGACGAAGGTCGACCTCCCGAATCGGAAGATCAACCTGACCTTCGAGGTCGCGCGCGGCAAGCGCGCCTACTTCGAGCGGATCAACATCCGCGGCAACTCGAAGACCCGCGACAAGGTGATCCGTCGCGAGATGAAGATCGCCGAGGGTGAGCTGTTCAACAACACCAACCTCGAGATCAGCAAGCGCCGCATCAACGCCCTCGGCTTCTTCGAGAACGTCGTGGTGTCCACCAAGCGCGGCTCCTCCGACGAGTTCGTCGAGGTCAACGTCGAGGTCAGCGAGCGGCCCACCGGCACGTTCCAGATCGGCGCCGGGTTCTCCTCCGTCGAGAACTTCATCGCGCAGGCGCAGATCAGCCAGAACAACCTGTTCGGTCGCGGCCAGACGCTCGCGCTGCAGGCTCAGATCTCGTCGCTCCGGCAGCTGTTCCTGCTGCGCTTCGTCGAGCCGTACTTCCTCGACACGCGGTGGACGTTCGCGTTCGACCTCTACAACCAGAGTCGCGGTTTCGGCACGTTCTTCCGCAACGCGTCGGGTGGCACGCTGACGTGGGGGTATCCGCTGTCCTACGAGGCGCGCGCGTTCCTCACCTACAAGCTCGAGGACGTCGACATCTCGACCGGCACGGGCGGCATCGCGAACCTCGGTGCGACCAGCGCGCCGATCGAGGCCACCAGCGTCGCGAACTTGTTCCGCGGCGGCGTGACCTCGTCACTGCGCGCCTCGTTATCGTGGGACTCGCGGAACAACCGCCTGTTTCCGACCGGCGGCTGGTACCACACGGTGTTCGCCGAGTACGCGAGCCAGTTCACCGGCTCCGAGAACAAGTTCGTGCGCTGGGGTGGCTTCATGCGCCACTACCGCAACCTGTGGGGGCCGTTCGTCTATCACGGCAACCTCGAGCTCGGCTTCACGACCTCGACCGACCCGCTCGGCG